>JARGGF010000543.1 GCA_029210905.1 Bacteroidales bacterium
AATATAAATGGTTAAATAATTTACTATCACATTACCCAATTTAGTTTCATAAATGCATAAATCATTCGTTAAGCTGGGTTTTAATGCTTTGGATGTTTTCTCAAAACTGAATTTAAAACTCACTCTAGAATCTTTGCTATTTTTTAATACAATTTTTATAAGTCTGTCTTTCGTAAGTTTAATTATGCCCTTCCTGGGTCCAACAATTTCAATTTCGCTAAAGTAATACGAATTGTGAAACAGTGGAAGTTCAGCAAACTCCTTTGGCGATTTATCAATTAAAAGCCATTTATTTGATTTTGGATAATGTTTAGTGAAAAACTTCACTGGTTCCGAAAAGAAATAGAGATTAAACAGCGGTTTTGATATAATCGTCGAATCAGATTCATAATAATTAGAAGTCCAGGTAACATCAATTAATTTCCAGTTGTCTTTTATTTTGACTGCATTCCAAGCATGATCTGTTTGAATTGGATGTTTTCCAATTTCATCTTTTGCAGTTTTAGCTGTTCCAGAGATTACAACACATTCAATGGAACAAAATTCACATAAAACTTTAAATAAGTTAGCGTATTCCCCACATACTCCTTTTTTTGTTAACAATATTTTTGTACTACTCTCATACTCAAACTCTTTCTCTGTCTTATAAATTGAATTCCACCCACGTTCGTAGTAGCTATATCCATAATCCATATTTCTTCTCTTGTCCCTGTCATAATGAATATTAACAGCTAACCAAGTATAAATAGCCCTGACACGACTGACAGAATCTGAAAAATCCTTATTGATCAGTTTGCTCAAACTTTCAATACTGGAAAAGGTTGTAGGGTAATTAAGTACTTTCTTATCGATATTGTCATAATCTAGTGATTTTAGCAATAAAGAAATACAAAAAACAAGAAGATGTATAGTAAAAATTCGTTTCATTGGATAAATTTAACACCCTAATCATTTCAGATGCACTTACAATTTAATTTTTCAAGCTATTAAATTAGCAAATTTTAAAACTGATAATTAATGTTTTTTAAAATAAATGACAAAAAATGCACCCAATACACACAGAAGCATTCCAAACAATTGCATTGGTGCAAGTTTTTCGTGCAGGACAAGATATCCCAGAACCGCTCCCAAAACGGGGGCCATGCAAAATGCAATGGTCATTACGGTAGAAATATTACCTGTTTTTAGCCCGGTGTACAAGAAGATGATACCAAGTCCACCAGCCAGGATTCCACCACCTATTCCAATCATTAACAATGGCTTAGGGCCTGCAGCTTTTACCTGGTGCCAGTAGGGATAAGAAATCAGCAATAAAAAAACCAAAGAAACTACAGTTCTAATGGTTGTACCCATTACCGGGGATAAATTACCCAGGGTAACCCCTTTTTTTTCTAAAAAAGATCCTACAGCCCAACAGGCAGCAGTCAATAGGGCAAATAATTCAGCTCGCATAAATTGTTAATTTATTGGTAAAACATGATTCTAAAAATAATGCGTAAATTTATAAATATCCGCGGTTTTTCGATAGTTTGTACCTAAAACCGACACACTTTCCGAAAGTAAAAAGAATTATATCATTTTAATATTCAACCACTTACTATAGTTTAACAAACTTTCGGAAAGTCTTCAGACCGGCCATACTTTCCGAAAGTTCCCCGAACGAAGCAAAAAATCAATAATCTAAGCTTACTGAAGCTAAAATATTTCTTTCGGAAAGTTCATAGCTAATCCCAACTTTCCGAAAGTCTAAAAAACCCATATGGTTTTAATATTCAACAACAAACTGTAGTTAAACAAACTTTCGGAAAGCCCATAATTATAAATTTATTATTTCAAGCTAAATGCCACATCCCCTCAATCACTTTCCAGGAAAAAACCATTAGAACCTTACAAACAAACTTGTTTTATCCCCGTTAGTTTGTAAATTAGTGCCTCTATTTGTAATTTAAACTAAACTTCGCCAAATGAATGAAAAAATAATCAGCATTGCCCAAACTTTTATCTCAAAAACACCTGAAAAAGAAGCCTACCTGAAAAACTTCTTTCACCTTTTGCATGGCTTTGATCAGGATTCGCAAAAAAAATTATTATTGCTTATCAAGGTGCTAAATGTGTTTTCAAACCTAAGGTATTTTAAACCCATCAACCGCATTTCTGAAATTAAACGAAATAAACTGTTGCATGCTATCTACAACGCTCCCATTTCTAAATTAAGAGGCGGGGTAAATGGTTTGCGCTCCCTTTGCCTGCTCGCTTTTTACTCCATGGACGAAAACCGGGCATCAATTGGCTACAAGGTATAATCTGATGCGTCAACTTTGGTGAATTTTGGTGACTCCGTGTTTTTGTGGCAAAAAAATAAATCACAGCCTCTCAAAATCACTAAAATTGGCCAATTTGAAAAAACAAGCCAAAAATTAAACCGATTAAATTAAACTTATTTTCAAATCCGTCATTTTCAAAAAAACTACAGCTGATGACCCAAAAACTTGAAAAAAAATACGATGTTATTATCATAGGCAGCGGTGCCGGAGGTGGCGTAGTAGCCGATATTTTATCCCAAAAAGGCTTGAAGTGCCTGATTTTGGAAAGTGGCGCCTACCGAAAGGCGGAACATTTTAACCAAAAGGAAAAAGACATGTCGGCCATTTATTACAACCGGGGTGCCGTTTTCTCAAAAAATATGCATATTGCACTGGCTGCTACCAATGCAGTTGGTGGCAGTACGTCAGTTTATACCGGCGTTTCCTTCAGGCCTCCAAAGGATGTACTTGAGAGCTGGAAAACAGAGCATGGCCTTTCATTTTTAAGTGATGATTTTGTAAACGATACACTTGATTATTTTGACAAGGACTTATCCATTCATGAATTGCCAGAAAGTGCTATCAACCAGAACAATACCTATTTTAAACAAGCCGCTGAAAAGCTGGGCATGAAGGTGAAAAAATTAAAACTAAACATTGACAATTGCAGCGGTCAGGGTTTTTGCAACCTGGGTTGTACAATAAATGCAAAAAGAGGAACCCTTGTGGTACAATTGCCACGTGCCATTAAAAATGGAGCCGAATTGGTCCATCATGCCAATGCAGATAAAATAGCTGAAAACACAGTATATTTTACAGTAAGAAAAGCGAAAGAAGGGGTTTTTGAAAACAGCCTCGAGTCTGGTAGTTATGTGGCTCATGCCCATACCATTGTGCTGGCTGCAGGAGTATTGCACACGCCAGCCATTTTGCTGCGTTCAGCTAAACTTTTGACTTTGAAAAATCCGAATATTGGGCGTTATTTAACCATTCACCCAGCCTTTAACCTGCATGCAGTAAATAAAGATAAAATAAGCAATTACAAGGGTTTCCCAAAGGCCTATTACATCGACCAGTTTTCAGATAAGGAGGGTTACTACCTTGAAACTTCGTTTTATTACCCAGGCATCACTGCTAAAAACATTCCCTGTTGGGGCGAGCAGCACGCGGCCTTAATGGCACAGTACGATCACATGATGTCCATCATCATCCTATCGCACGATAAAGCACTGGCTAACAACAGAATAACAATAAATAAAAAAGGACAACCTGTGATTGAATACACCGTGAGTGCTGAGACCAAAACAAGCCTGGTAAAAGCTATACGGAAGGCAGCTGAAATATTTTTAGAAGCAGGATGCATCGCCTTTCGGGTACCGGCAAGCCGGCAAATTATCGGACTCACAGAAAGGGATCGTTTAAAAGACCTCATCCATGAAAAATACCTTGATTTTGCGCAAACACCGCTATCAACAGCGCATCCACAGGGAGGGTGCAGAATGGGAATTTCAGATAAAAACTCGGTAGTTGATGACAACGGCAAATTCTGGGGCTCAAAAAGCATTTATATAGCAGATGCATCCTTATTTCCAACATCGGTAAAGGTAAATCCATACGAAACAGTGATGTTGCTGGCAACGCATGTAGCCAATCAGATTTTAAAATGAGATGGATAAATAATATCCTCTGCAATAAAGGTTTGAGAGGTATTTTGCAAATAATAATGCGAATGCAATAATGGATTATATAATAACGGTTTGTGATGAATTAGAATTAAATTATCCTCAAAAACATTCGGAGCAAAATAATTAATACATTTAGGGAATATTTGCAAATTAAATATTAGCTAAATAGTTTGGCGCCCAAGTTGCACACTTGAGCGATACATCGGCAGAGCAAACTTGGAACATTAATTGCTTATCACTGTATTCCAAATAGTGCATTAGTAACTATTATTCTATTTAATATAACAACGAATTCAAAAATTTATAAAATAATAGCATATCATGAAGGCAACAGATTTTGTCAAAGAAATTAGAAAAGTAGTTGTTGAGGAAAATATAAATATTTATAAGGATCTATTTGAAAACACTGATT
>JARGGF010000544.1 GCA_029210905.1 Bacteroidales bacterium
GCCTAACAAAAAAAGCTAGATTTATAGAAGACCAGTTAACGCTTCTGCCAGATTCTGTGGTTAAGGACGAAAGGTATATCTATTTAAAGAGCACTTTTGATTCAATAAGTACTGAATTGGCCAATAATATGATCTCATTTTTATCATCGCACCCAAATTCTTTTGTGACTTTATACACATTGTACAGTGAGAGTTACCTTAATTATTGTGAAAATCACATTCACAAAAGGTACCTGAACAAAAAACAAATTAGCAAAGTATATCAAAGGCTTTCAGCAGCATTAAAAGCAAGTGAGAAAGGGATGAAGATTAAAAAATACATCGATCTACCGGAAATACCCCGAATTGGCGATAAAGCTTTGGATATCGTTCAGCAAACACCAGAAGGAGATACCATTAAACTTTCGGATTTTAAAGGAAAATATGTTTTTGTAGATTTCTGGGCTTCAGGTTGCGGGCCTTGTCGTGTTGCTTTTAAAGGCCTCAAGGAAACTTATAAAAAATACCATCCTTTGGGCCTTGAGATTATTGCCGTTTCAGGTGATTATAGAAAGAGTGATTGGGTTAATGCAATCAAACATGATGCTGTGCCATGGATAAATATCTCTGATTTAAAAGGATTTCAAAATGAAGCGTTTTTGATATATGACATTAAAAGTATACCCAGAAGTATTCTTGTTGACAAAGAAGGAATAATAATCTATAAAAGTGACAATTACGGTATTAGTTTGGATTCAACTTTGGCAACCATATTTGAAAAAGAAAGAAATTTTTGATTAAGTAACATCACTTCTGACGCGGGATTTTATGCCCAAAAGCGGGCCAAATATAAATGCCCGGTTCCCAGCGCCGGGTTTAAGTATAACACTCCTTTTACCCTAAGAGAACGAAATTTTCCTTTCGTTTTTTCTAATGAAAACATGATGAACAAAATATATTAGATTTATCTGCTTGCAAAAGCGAAAGCGTGAATTATGTAACTAATCGCAGGGATTATGTAACACTTCAAGCCATTGAAAACCCTACTTTTGATGATTGATAATTTATTCATTAATAACAAAATAATGAGATTAAAAATAACTTTACCAATCTTAGCAATGATGCTAATGATTGTTTTTATGTTTAGTTGTAAAGATGATGATAATACTGATGGTGTCCAAAGTCCAACTGTTTCATCGTCGGACCCACTAAATAATGAATCTGATGTTGCCCGTAATAAGGTGGTTTCGGTAACTTTTAGTGAAGCTATGGATCCTTTAACCATCAATGCTTCTTCATTTACCGTAAAACAAGGAGCAACTGAAATTCCGGGTGTTGTCGAATATTCGGGAGTTACTGCAACCTTTACTTCAACAGCTACTTTTGCAGCAGCAAGTGATTACACTGCAACAATAAGTACAAGTGTAAAAAGCATTAAAGGAGAAGTACTTGCGAGTAATTATGAATGGAACTTTACTACTGGTGGAAGTACTGCCAGCATTGAAAAAGTAAATCTTGGAAGTGCGGTTAATTATGTAATTTTGGCTAAAACCGCTATAAATAACAGTGGTACTACCGCTGTTACTGGTGATTTAGGTTTAAGTCCTGCTGCAACTTCATACATTACAGGACTGGCACTGACAGATTTTACAGGATATGCCACATCTGCACAGGTTGATGGACGAGTATTTGCCGCTGATATGGCTGATCCTACCCCAATTAACCTTACTACAGCTGTAGAGAATATGATTACAGCCTATAATGATGCTGCAGGAAGACCATCACCGGATTTCCTGGAGTTAGGAACTGGTAATATAGGTGGAAGGACCCTAACTGCAGGTCTTTACAAATGGACCAATACAGTTACAATTCCATCAGATCTTACCATTTCGGGTAGTGCTACAGACGTTTGGATATTCCAAATTGCAGGAGACCTTTCAATGAGTGCTGCTATTAATGTTATTTTAAGCGGAGAAGCCAAGGCCTCTAACATATTCTGGCAAGTAGCGGGCGAAGCGACTTTTGGAACAACTTCACACATGGAGGGAGTAGTTCTTTCAATGACAGGTGTTACATTTCAAACAGGTGCATCAATTAATGGGCGGGCACTGGCTCAAACTGCAATTATTCTTGAAGGAAACGCAGTTACCCAGCCGTAAATTTAATTAAGAAACTTTAAAATTGTTAGATGGGCTGCTTTTAAGTAGCCCATTTATTTTTTTAGGTAAGTGATGCCTTTTTCTTACATAATACTTCGCAATTATATAAAATGCAGGTTAATTGGTTATTTTTTGTATATCAGAATAAAAGTGCCAGCTCCTTTAAATGCGGAATGCTTTAAAAATTTTAATCTACATTTTAATCCGTTTGTCAATCTCTTTTTTTACTCCATTGATTTGTTTGTAATGAAGGTGATTTGTCTCCTTTGCCATTATAGGAAAATTAAAATATGCTCATGCTGATTTTATTAATCATCCCATCTTATTTTACAGATAACCATTTTGCAATTTAACTGATATTCCATATATTTAAACGAAATAAGGAACAATTTTACCGCCTAAGAATCTTTTTTTATGATAAAACACTATAATGGATTTATAGTGGTGCTTATGTTAATATTGTGCTTTTCCTGCAACAAGGTAGTGGAAAGGAATATTGATAGGAATAAGCTTACAGATAATCCATATGAAAAATTCAATGAACCTCCTGAAGTTCTGAAAATTACTAAAGATTCTTTAACCTCTATATCCGCCAAGGGAGTTTGGGTAAATCCTGATTCCGTTTCACACGTGCAAAGAATAAATTTTAAAATGCCAGCGCTTGACCTTGGGTCTGGCAAAAAGCCTGAAAGAAAAGTATCCTATTTTATAGGAACCATAGATTACTCCCGATTATCCAAAAATATCCCAGGCAGAGATAATTTTAGCCTTCCTGAAAAATATGATATTCCGGAATCGGGAAACGTTAAGAACAAAAGAGGACAAACCATCTATTCACCCATAGTTATTACTAAAAGGGAAACTGTTCCCAAAAAGGCTTTACCGCCCGTTTATAAAGAAAACGCCTTAAGTAACATACAATATTTTGATGAATATAATGGTATGGGATCTTCCTCGGTGCTTTCAATGTTACTTGACAGCAAAGGAATTTTATGGATTGGTACATTGCAGGGCCTGGTGAGTTATGATGGAATTTATTTTAAATTTTATACCACACAGAATGGATTGATTAACAATGTAGTGAGTACCATTTTTGAGGACAGCCGTGGCCATATCTGGTTAGGTACTTCAGGAGGAGTTGCCTGCTATAATGGGGCTTCATTTTCGCATTATACTAAAGCACAAGGCTTAAGCGATAATGAAATAAATGCGATTGTTGAGGATAAAAACGGGAATCTCTGGTTTGGCACAAAAAACGGGGCTAATTTATTTAATGGTAAAAGTATTGTCCAATATAATACCGCGCAGGGAATGAGCAGCAATGAGATTAGCTCAATAATCGCTGACAAGCAGGGGCTGATTTGGTTTGGCACTGCTAATGGACTGAGTTTTTTTGACGGTGCGGGTTTCGTTAATTTCTCTTCAGCAAATGCATACGGTAACAGCTCCATAAGTGCTCTTTTTCAGGATAAAAAAGGAAAAATATGGTTCGGAACCTGGGAAGGAGGGCTCAGTTGTTACGATGGGAAAAATATATACAACTATGGAAGTGACTGGGGATTGGATAATATGATAATATTGTCCATCACAGAGGATCCTGATGGTAAGCTCTGGATGGGGACTTTTGGAGAAGGGGTAATTAAATTTGACAGTACTAATTTTAATAATTTTACAAGTGAGCAAGGCCTTAGTCACAATAGTGTTAACGCCATTACTGCAGATAAATCAGGCACACTTTGGTTTGGAACGCTCGCGGGCGTAAGTATCTATAAGGAAAATTCGTTTGTTCATTATTATCTTAATCAGGCACAACCAAAAAATATTCTATCTATTAATGCAGATCCTAAAGGACATCTTTTATCTGGCACTTCAGAGGGCGTTTATGCTTTTAACGGAAGTTCAATAATTAAACTGGGTCTGGATAAAGCTGTTGGTGATATAGGCTCAATATACAGGGATAAAACAGGAAAATTTTGGCTTGGTACCGAGACCGGCATTTATAGTTTTGATGGAAAGTCGCTCTTGTGTTATAGCACCAAACAAGGGTTGGTAAATAATTGGGTTTCAACAATAATTGAGGATAATAAGGGCCTTCTGTGGACAGGAACCTGGAGTGGGCTTAGCTGTTTCAATGGGCATTCATTTACAAATTATACAGTTAAAGATGGTTTGGCAGGCAATTCAGTGAGTTCGGTATTTGAGGATAACACTGGTAAAATTTGGATAGCGACCATGGGGGGAGGTATTTCCTGCCTGGA
>JARGGF010000545.1 GCA_029210905.1 Bacteroidales bacterium
GGAATTAAAAATATCAAATGATCATGTTTTTATCCTTGAAGGCATACATGCACTAAATCCTGCACTTTCGGCCAAATTTGATGAAGAACTGAAATTTAAGATTTATGTTTCAGCATTGACCCAGGTAGGAATAGATCATCACAACCGAATACCAACCACCGACAACAGATTAATTAGAAGAATGGTGCGCGATTATCAATACCGGCATTATTCTGCACTGGATACCATTAAACGCTGGCCAAGCATCCGCAAAGGTGAAGATTTAAATATTTTCCCTTACCAGGAGGAAGCCCATGTAATGTTTAATTCTGCTCTTTTCTACGAGCTTGGTGTGCTTAAAAAACACGCGGAACCTATTCTTAAAGAAATTCCGCCTATTTTTGAAGAATATTCCGAAGCACAACGCTTATTAAAATTTCTTTCTTACTTCAAAGATATCCCTGAGGATGAAATACCACCCACTTCAATATTAAGGGAGTTTTTGAGCGGGAGTAGTTTTAAGTACTAAAAAGACAGAAGACGGGAGACGGGAGAAAAAGATCCGTGAAAATCAGTAAAATCAATAAAAATCCGTGTTCCATTAAAAAGACGGGACTGTGTTCCATAATCAAAACCTCGCACTAAACCCAAAATGAACTTTTGAGTCACTAAATTTTATGGGATTGTCAAATTGTTTACCTAGTGCGTAGTTTAATTTAAATATGCCGGCTTTTGTGTCGATATTTATGCCCAGTCCAAAACCAAAGGGAGTATCAGTAATCTGATTATCAATTTGTTTTGACTCATACCATGCCCAATCGCCAAATAGATAAATAGCAGAGTTTTTGCCAAAAATCAGGCGGGGTTCAAGACTGAAAATTGAATAAGAGGAAGCAAAGATGGCTTTTTCATCGAAACCTCTTAAGGTATTTATTCCACCTATTTTATACAGTTCATTTTCAAAAAAAAGCTCATCGCTGAAACTAGCTGCCGATTTATTTAAAAAAGCTATGGTCCCCATCGCTCCAATTTTAAGATAAAAGGCTGCGTTTACATTAATTTCAAGCAATTTGCTCGTGGTATTTAATAAAGTATTCCTTGTTCCATATCCTGATGAAGCTTCGAAAAATAATCCTTTGCGTGGATTAAATCGATAATCAGTATTTTCCAGCGAAAATGTTAATCCTGCTACAAATCTTGAGGATTGTCCAAATGCATTTGCAGTATTTAACTCACTATCAATTAAATACGATTTTTTTTGAGAAACATAAGCTTTAACCTTGTTTTTAGCCGAAAAAGAATATTCCAACCCTCCAAATAAGCTGGTATTTAAATAGTCAATATTATATTTTTCTAGTCCAAATTGAAAATCAATCCCCATTGGTAAAAAAAAAAGATAGGGAAACTGAAAACCCAAACGTAAATTTTGCGAATTTGTGCTGTATTTGTCCCAGTATAGTTCAAGTTGTTCCCCTATTTTAAAGGCATTGAGCAAAATCAGGTTTAAATCGCCAGTAATCTGAAAATCAGGACTTTCTTCAGTGCCAGACGCAAATCCGATAATCCCATTAAAGTAATTCGCAGGTCTGCTTTTTAAATACAGGTACAAATCTGCTTTCCCCTCTCTAAATTCAATTTCCGTGGGTTTTGCCATTTGTAAAAAAGGCAGTTCTTCAACAGCTTTTTCGATGCCATTTATTTTCCCTTGGTTATAGGCGTCGCCGCGCTTAATATCAAGATAATAGAATAAAAACTTTCTGGAAATTTTGGGCGCGCCCTTAATCAAAATGGAATCTATCCTCATAAAAGAGTTCACTTTTACAATCAGCTTACCTTGTATTACCTCACTATCAATATTAAGACTATCTATTTTGGTTTCTGCAAAAGGGTATCCATTGTTTTCGTAATATTCGAGTATCTCTTGCTTTAGTTTTAAAAATTGATTTAAATTAATTGAATTCTTTTTAAACCTTGAATTTCCAAAACCCGACTTTCTTATGATTATAAGTGGTATATTTTCAATATTAAGACTGTCCCATACATACTTATTGCCAAGGTAAAAAAATGCCCGAACCCGTAAACTATCAAAATAAATGGAATCAAAGCTACACGATAAATAGCCCTTAGTAAACCAATAATCAGAAAATTGCTTTAATTTTTTACGAACTGTAAGACTATCTGTAGCCTCTAAATTAAATTCCTTATACGAAATAATTGATTTTGCGGTGGTATCTATTGGAATAATTTCGATGTTTATTTTTTGCTGCGCATTGCTTTGTTTTACGTAGAGTGATAAAACAAAAATGCACAGCAAGTATTTAATATGCTGATATTTACAAAATGCGATCACAATTATTTTCGATCGATATTTGTTGCAGTGGCCTGAGCAGTAGGCATAATTAACATGTCGTTTATATTTACATGTGCCGGCCTTGTTACTGCGTAAATAACAGCATCAGCTATATCCTCTGCCAATAAGGGATCAAACCCATTATATACAGCTTTGGCTTTACCTTCATCACCATGAAAGCGAACAATTGAGAATTCAGTTTCTACAGCACCCGGGGCTATCTGTGTTACACGAATTCCATGTGGAAGCAAATCTATTCGCATCGCTTTTGAAAGAGCATCAACAGCGTGTTTTGTAGCACAATAAACATTGCCATTTGGATAAACTTCACGCCCGGCCACGGAACCAATATTTACAATATGTCCCTTTTTATTTTTCACCATGTAAGGCATTATTTTTCTAGAAATATAAAGTAGTCCTTTAATATTGGTATCTATCATTTTTTCCCAATCGTCGTTGTCACCTTCATGGATAGGGCTTAAGCCCGAAGCTAGTCCTGCATTATTAATCAAAATTTCAAGTTCTTCAATTTTTTCAATTTTTTCGATTGCAGTTTCAACTTCTTTTTTATCCCGGATATCGAAACATAAAAGTTGAACTTTAATATTGTAATCATTTTCAATTTGTTGCTTCAATCTCTCCAGTCGTTCTTGTCTCCGACCAGTGAGCACCAAATCAAAACCTATTCCGGCTAATTTTCTGGCAGTTGATTCTCCTATGCCGGCTGTTGCACCTGTTACAATTGCTAGTTTGCTCATTTTTAAATAATTATAGGTGTTTATTTAACTTATTTAGATAAAAAACCAAAATTAGTAATAATAAGGCTCAATTGCTAAAAACATCATGTCAATTATACCTATGTTAAGCGATTTGAGGAAGCGAAAAAGCGCTTTACTTAGGTATAACCCTCCCGACCATCGGTACGGGACAGATACTGAATTAGAAATTGTTGCAATTCACCTTTTAGATGGAAATAAGAAAATTGAATTGCTTACAATTTCTTAGTCGATTGAGCGATTGTAAGTGGTTTTAATTTATGCATGAGAATCAGAATCGCTCAATTTGGGTTATACAAAGTTGGTTTTCAAATAGGCCATCAGAAAAATAGTTTGTACATTTATGGACAATTACCCAAAAACTTATATAAATTTGCTGATTAAATAAGGCCTGAGCTTTATTGTTGATTCAATTCATACTCAATAAGACCAAACTCCTTATGCCAGAAAAGAATAAAAATGAGCGCAAACTTTCCTTAACAACAGGGCAATTGACAGATCAGATCCAATTGTTATTGGGCAGAGTACCTAATGAACTGGAATTTGAAATTTTCGAATCCTGCTTTAATAATGAGTCTGTCTGTGCTTCAATTATTAATGAATATATCAAACAAAATCCAACCCCGGAATTTATTGAATTGACACCTGAAATTTCGGGTATTCTCAGAACTGAATCCTTTGAACTTGATGAAAGCTCAGATAATACAGCATCATCAAAACTAATTATTAGGCTGATTAACAAAACATTAAAAAAATTTGCCAGACCGGTTGTTTTTATGAATTCCTATATTTTTGAGAATATAAAACCAAAAGCCGCGAAAGCAATGCTTAACAATATAATAAATGGAACAAGTCTGGTTTCAAATACAATAGGCATACCTACTTTTCAGGTAGAGACAACTTTTGCCATAAACAACAAAAACATTACCCGGATAAATGGCCTTTCACTCGGTATTTTAGAAAAAAAATCGGAATTACAAAGTCAAACAAAGCTTAAAAATGGTGATAAAATATTTCTGCTGGGCAAAACCAAGCCAAAAGGGACTAAATCATTAAAAAACGAGAATAATCTCTTATTATCAGCTTCTTATCATAAAAGAGTGCATGATGCTATAATAGCACTTTTACAAGAAAATTCAATTCTGAAAATTGAACCAGTTGATAAAAATGGAATATTTTCGAGTCTTCTTAAACTTGTAAAAAATGAAGAAAAAGGCCTAAATATAAACATTTCAAATCTAAAACTAAATTTAAAGGAAACTAACGATAACAGCTGGATAAAAAGTTT
>JARGGF010000546.1 GCA_029210905.1 Bacteroidales bacterium
TTTACTTGTATATTGGTTTACTTGTATACTAGTTTACTTGTATACTAGTTTATTTGTATACTAGTTTATTTGTATACTAGTTTATTTGTATATTAGTTTACTTGTATACTAGTTTATTTGTACATTAGTTTATTTATATAATCAAGTATTGGAATATCACTAATACACCAATTTCCAATATACTAATACACCAATTTCCAATATACTAATTTCATGGTTCTAGGTCATCAAAGCCATAAAACAATCTTCGATATTGGGCTTAATCTTTTGTATTTCAATGTTCTTATGTCCTTCATTTTTCAAATACCTGTCTAATACATCTACATCGGCAGAAGGTTCGAGTGATGTAAAATGTAGGTACTGCCCAAAAGGAAAAACAGAGTTTGTATGCTCATAATTCCGCAAACTTTGCAATAGTTTATAAATATTGTCGGTTCTAACTGAATAGAGCTCCTTTCCAAACTTTTCAACAATTCTTACAGGCGTATCAATCTGCATTATTTTACCGTTTTGAATCAAGGCAACCCTATCGCAAAGGCTGGCTTCATCCATGTAGGGGGTTGACACTAAAATAGTTATGTTTTTATCCTTTAATTTTCGAAGCATTTCCCAGAATTCTTTTCTCGAAACAGCATCCACTCCTGTGGTTGGTTCGTCAAGTATCAGAATTTCAGGTTTATGAATCAAGGCACACGAAAGTGCCAGTTTTTGCTTCATCCCCCCGGATAACGCCCCGGCCCTTCTCTTTTTAAAGGGTTCAATCTGTACATAAATGTCCTTTATCAGATCGTAATTTTCTTCAATGGTGGTTCCAAAAACACTGGCAAAAAAATTCAGGTTTTCTTCAACCGTCAGATCCTGGTATAGTGAAAAACGACCAGGCATGTACCCAATGATTTGCCTGATTTTTTTATAATTATTAACTACATCATAATCAAGTATTTGTGCACTACCTTCATCTGGTAGTATTAAGCTGGTCAATATTCTGAAAATGGTAGTTTTACCAGCACCGTCGGGGCCAATCAGGCCAAAAATCTCAGATTCCTCCACTTCAAAATTAATATCCTGAATGGCTTTAACTTTGCCGTATGATTTATGGAGGTTATTTACTTTTACTGTTGTCATTTTTTTTATTGTTGGTCATTTGACATTAGTCATTGGTCATTTTTCTCAAATAATGACCAGTTACTAATTACTAAATTTAACCTCCCCCGGCATTCCAATTTTCAGACTTCCGTCATTTTTAACTACTATCTTAATAGCATAAACCAATTTAACACGCTCTTCTTTTGTTTGAATTATTTTGGGGGTAAATTCGGCATTTGATGAAATCCAGTCAATGGTCCCTTCTAATGCCGTATTTTCTTCAGCATTTTTATCTATTAGCACTTTAACCTTCTGGCCAATTTTTATGGCTGGAAGTTGAGTTCCATCAATATAGGCCTTAAGCTCCAGTTCATCCATATTTGCAATTTTGTACAGCGCTTTTCCACGCATCACCAATTCGTGAGGTTCCACATATTTTTGCAATACAACACCATTTATTGGATTGATTATCTTACACTTACTCAACTCATATTCTACCTGCTCAATCTGGACGTTCAAAGCATCAAGCTTACTCAAAACCGTTTTATTTTTGATGCGGACACCCTCAATCTGTTTGTCAAGAACGCCAATTTTTCCAATGATGTCATCATATTGTTTGCCTGTGGCAGCACTATCGGCTATCAGGCTTTCTACCCTTTTCTTTTCAATCAACAATACATTTTTTTGCTCCTTTAAAACATCAATTTGGGATAAAACATCATGAGTATTCATAGCTATTTCATTTTTCATAGCTTTTAATTGCTTTTCCTTCAAATAAAGGGCTACAGTATCTACTGTGGCTACCAGCTGTCCTGCTTTTAGCGATTGTCCGTTTTCCAGATTAAGTGAAATAATGGAGCCATTGGCCTCTGAAGAAACAATAATCTCTGTAGCTTCAAAATTTCCATAAGCATCTGATAAATTGCCGTTTCCATTGCATGAAACAATAAGGAAAATGAATACTGAAATTGTAATAATATTTTTCATTGTTGTATTTTTTAGATATGAGATATGAGATGTTAGAAATTAGAAATTAGTCATTAGAAATTGTTAAAGAATAAGTGCTTAATTTGAGTATATATTTACCAGCATTATTCATTGTGTTGATTTGCAACGATATTTCCGGCTAAGGTGCTTCTATTCACTGTTGCCTGAAGTCTTTGAATTTCATGCAATTGCATATTTATTTTAGCCTGGGTTTCTGCATTCAGTTCCACAATATATTCACTAGAGGTGATGACCCCATTTTGTAATTGCGATTCTTTGGCCTTTGTAATTCTTTCTCTTAATGCAATAATTTCTTTATCACTTTCAATGGTTTTATCCAGTTTGCTGATGTTGCTACTTTCTTTATTGATGGCAATACGCAGGTTTTTATCAAAAACTTCACGTTGTGTGCTAATTTTATCCTGGATTACATGATTAATTTGCTTTTCACGTTTTACTTTGCCCCAATCCCAAATATTCCAGCTTAAATTAACACCAAATGTGTAAATAATATTGGCTTTATCTTCAAGCATGTTCTGTCCGGGGTATCCGTACCCAAATTGACCAAATAATCCTAAATAAGGGAATCTGTATGCCGTATTTAAACGATTGGCTTTATCCAGCTTTTCAGATTGATATTGCAGCAATTCATACTCTGGCCTGATGATTTTTTCTTCGGAATTAAGGGGACCAATTTCGGGCATTATGAGCGTAATATCCTCATTAAGAACAGAATCCATTAACTCAGAAAGAATTTCAATACCACTACTCCTACCAGCATGCAGTTCTGCAGTTTTTTGATCGAGTTTTAAAATCTCAGCTTTTACAACATCAGCATCACCAGGAAGTAATACACCATTGCGGACACCCGATTCAACAACCTTTAGTTGTTCATGTAAATTATAGCGGGTCAGCTTTAATAATTTCTCTTGCTCCTGGAATAATAAGATCATAAAATAAACATCATTCACCTGGTTATTAAGACCATATAATTTCACTTTAACATCTTGGTTTTCAACAGATAAATTGGCTGTTTCCAATTCCTTCATGCGTTTACTTAAACCACCGTCATAAATAATCTGTCTGGCTTCAAGCATTATTTTATACTGGTCTTTTCCCACAACCGGAATTGTAAATAGTGGGTTTTCAACCGCAAGATGAGGAACATCAGCCAGGTGGATGTATTGTCCGGTTAAATTAAGTGATGGATAGTAAATGGTTTTAATATTCTGTATTTTTAACTGACTCGTTTCCAGGTTTTTATCAATATCGCTGGTTAAAGGGTATCGTTCTATAGTCAGTGCCCTGCACTTTTCAAGGTCGATACTGTCCGTTTGCCCCTTTAATGCCAGGGTGAATAATAAAAACACCAATATTACTTTAATCTTCATTTCTATTTTCTTTTAAATTACATATCTTTATAAAATAGCATATTTGTCTAATAATAAACCAATTGATTAATTTAGTCCTCCATAATTACAGGTTCTTTTATGCAAATAATCTATCGTATTTTCAATAGTTCTCAATCTGGGAAGATCCTTTTCGGGTATTGAAATTGAAAAATTACTTTCCAGATAATATAAGTAACAGGTTTCATCAAATTCATCAAATCTTAATTCTTCATTAAAAATAGTGAACAGGTTTATGTGGCTGCGTTCCAAACCTAGATTCCTTAAAATCCTGTAGAGTTTTAATTTAATGCGTCTCATTAATGTTGAATTTTTTATTGTAATGCTCTTTTAAAAAGTTAAACTTTCCGAATTGAGTTGATTATAAAATCAGCAACTTCCGCTTTCCGGGTAGCCAAAAACTCATCATAGTCCTCTTTTTTGCTATCGAATAGCACTATCTGAATAATCGGACGTCCTATAAAGGGGAAAAGGCACATGGCCAATGTATTAACAATTAGTTGATTAGGATCAATACTTCGAATTGTCCCTTTTTCAATCTCTCTTCTGATTTGAGCTCTAAAAAGCTCTGGCTGAATACCAACCATTTTAATCACTTCAGTAACAAAACCGGTTTGTTTTCGATTTACTTCGTTTATAATAAACATTGGGATAAATGGATTTTTAGAAATCAAATCGATATAAATCGAAATAAAGTTTCTAATTTGTGTAAATATATCGTCATCTTCATTAAAAACGTTAGTCAATTTTGGAAGAAAACTCTTAAATGCAAATTTGAAGATTGCACCAAATAATTTTTCTTTGCTTCTGTAATAATAATGCAGTAATGATTTATTTATTCCAGCCCTGTCAGCAATTTCCTGCATTCTTGCACCATCACTTCCTTTTTCTATAAATACTTCTTTTGC
>JARGGF010000547.1 GCA_029210905.1 Bacteroidales bacterium
TTACCGACAGCAACAAGGTTTTCTGGCTTAATTTACATGGTATTCATGATGCAGAACCAGTAAAAGAAATATGTAATAACCTGGATATTCATCGATTAGTACTTGAGGATATTCTTGACACGAATCAAAGACCTAAATTACAGGAGTTTGACCACTATTTGCAGTTTTCAATTAAATCGATACTACCGCTAAATAACGATCTGTTAATAACTGAACAAATTAGTTTTATCCTGGGCAAGAATTATTTGCTGTCCTTCCAGGAAAAAAAAGGCGATCACTTTGAGCACATTCGTTTACGACTAAGGGAAAAGAAAGGTATCGTTCGCGAAAGATCTGCTGATTATCTGCTTTTTCTTTTACTGGAGGCTGTTTTAGACAATTATTTTGAAACTGTTGAAATTGTTGAAAGCAGAACAAATATACTTTTACAATTTGATGTTAATTCCGATCCCCACCCCTCAACAGTGTTTGATATTGAAAAAACCAAATCTGACGTTTTGCTCTTAAAAAAATTAATTGAACCCATAAAAATTGCTATTTTACATCTGGAAAATGAACCCGGCCTTATCTCAAAAAGACATGTCAAATATTATTCGGAATTAAAAGATCAGTGTAATCAGTTAATAGATGAAGTAAATACATTATATAACCGCCTCGAAAGCGGTATCAACCTGTTTTTTTCACTTCAGGGATTCAAAATGAACCAAATTATGAAAACTCTTACAGTGATGGCAACCATTTTTATTCCACTAACATTCATTGTAGGTGTTTATGGCATGAATTTCGACGTAATGCCTGAACTCCACATTCCCTGGGGTTATTATGGAGTATGGATAGTGATGCTTGCTATTATCGGACTGATGGTAGTTTATTTCAAAAGAAAAAAATGGTTTTAATTTTCTTTATATATCTAATAATTAACTAAATATACACTTCTATGAGAACACTTATCTTAAAAACCACAATGTTGGTGGGTCTTTATCTGCTTTGCTTTTCTGATAGCACCATGGCAGTAGAGAAAGCTAAAGACAAAACAAATAACCAATCATTATCTGAAAGAGCCGATAAAAACTCTCAAAATGTACTTGCAAGTAAAAAAGTTAAAAAGCTTACTTTCCGGGAAAAAATTAAATTGATCAAAAAAATTAAAAAAGAACAAAAAAAAGCCCGAAAAATGGGAGTGAAAAGTGATGATAAAATGATCCTTTTATATGTTCTGGCTGTTCTTTTACCTCCGGTTGCTGTAGGTATTTTTACTGACTGGGATGCAAAGCCCACTTTAATTGACCTTTTATTGACGCTAATTTTCTGGTTGCCAGGCGTAGTATACGCTTTCTATATTTTACTAAGCTAAGAAGTTTCTCCAATAAAAAGTTCGAGCGGATAATTCTCTCTGAATTATTCGCATTTTTTAGTCAAAAATCTGATTTTCTCACTTTTTTAACTTCAAATTTAGCTAAGATTTAACAACATGAACGCCCGATTAGGGCTTTAATAAACCCTATCAAACCAAAAGATGTAAATGATTATTTTTCTGACACTTAACTCAAATATAAACATATGAAGCAAGCATTAATCATCTATCAAAGTAAAACCGGCACCACAAAAAAGTATGGGTTTGCCATTCGCGATTATTTGCAATCACTTAATATTGAAGCTAAAGCAATTCCGGTTCAAAATTATACTCTTGAAGAAATTGAAAATGCAGATTATGTTTTTTTAGGATGCTGGACCAGTGGACTATTTATTATCCTGCAACATCCTGACAAAATCTGGAGCGAATTTGCGCAAAAACTTCCTGATTTATCCAATAAAAAAGTGGTGTTGTTCACTACCTATAAATTACTTACCGGCAGCATGTTCAGAAACATGGAAAAACAAATTTCCAATAAAATCAAGCGCATTGAATTAACGTTTAAAGCAAAAAATACAGTACTCTCAGAGAAGGATAAAAAGGAATTACAAAACTTGATTTCATGATAATTTAATCATGAATAAAAATTTTGAAGGTAATATTTTAGCGTCTGTTTCATCCTAAATAGCTTAATTTCTAATAAATGGGCTCTGACAAACTAACTGTGCAGGGAACCAAAATTATTTTCAAAAATGAAACAGGTCAGAATTATAAGAATTTAGCCCATTAAAAATATAAAATAGCCCCAACGGGGTGCAATCAGTAGCCCCGGTCTAAGATAAGCCTGAATTCGTCGGCGAATCAATGATTATTTGAAAAAAAAAATATTTTCTTACCGACGGAATGTACTAAGCTTTCTAAATATTTGTTGTTTTAGTAAAGTCACCGTTTCTCAGCTAATCTTTTTTTGCGGCATAAACTACCTTCTATGCAAATTTCAAATTATGGAATTTTCATAAACTTTTCATCTGTAGAATAAACACCTAAAAATTTACAGTATGAAAACACAAAATGAAAATCAAAAGGCAAAATTA
The DNA here is from genome assembly GCA_029210905.1 of Bacteroidales bacterium. Lineage (GTDB taxonomy): Bacteria > Bacteroidota > Bacteroidia > Bacteroidales > NBLH01 > NBLH01. Next base: position 2,449 of record JARGGF010000547.1, read on the forward strand.
GTTTCAATAGGTAATGAATTCCTAAAGGGAAAAGTTGCCATATTTTTATTAATTACAGCTGCTTTCCTTTTTTTTATGGCCATTACCCAGGCCAAAGGTCAAAAGAAAGTATACAACGAATGTCGTGCTCAAAATGCAGTATATGAAGATGCGGTTGACAGAAAAAGTGGCGAAGTTCATAAAGTAAAAGTAGAGGCCGATCAGCACGGAAATGCCCAGGGAAACCAATACGACCTTGCAGTAGATGGAGCTTTTGAAGGTGAAACTGTTGCAGTTTTGCATTTATACACAGGCGAAGGTTTTGATTTTAGTTTACCCAAGGCGGCATTAAAAGAAAAAGGTTTCTCGGTTTACCGGTGGATAGACAATCCCCCATCACCGAAAGAATTGGAAGAACAGCTTAAAAAAGCCTGTCAGCTTTGGATAATTTCTTCAAACGTTCAAAAATTGAACGAAGGTCACCTGAAAGTGATAAAGAAATTCTTTGATAGTGGCAAAGGAGTTTACATTTGGGGCGATAACGATCCCTACTATGCTGATGCAAATTATGTGGCTGAATACCTTTTTGATGTAAAAATGCTGGGCAACTTACCCGGTGATGTGGTGGTTGGATTAAATAACAAAGGCAAAAATGTAGGCCTGATGCCTAAGCACCTGATTACAACAGGATTGGAATATGTGTATGAAGGTATTACCATTGCAACTGTGCAGGAAACCAAGCTATTAAAACCACTAATTTATGGACACGAAGGCAACCTGGTGGCAGCATTTTACGATCAGGGTGGCAAACGTGCAATTCTAGATGGCGGATTTACCAGATTGTATTATTCCTGGGATCATGCAGGTACCGGACGATATGTTAAGAATGCAGCCGCCTGGTTGGTAAACTATGAGCGATTTGCAGAAGTAACAAAATAACTTTAAGGCAATCATAAAAACTCCCCCCCAGTCCTGACATGCAGCGTGGTAGCTGTGTGAGATTATTCGCTCAATTTGGGTTATACTGTGCTAATTGATTACACCTTATGTTCCTGGTATGCGATGCTGCTTCTATAGCTCAAGTTTTTAACCTCGAATTGAAATGCCGGCAATATTCTACTGCGAATATTAACGGCAAGCTTGAGACAGAAAATAGGATTTAAACAGCCGGGTAAAAAGCCGGGTTTGTTATTCAAACTGTTTATTATAGCATAATATATTACTAATTGAAAGAGATAATAGGTGCGATGGAAAAATATAAACGGCTGAACTCATTAACAAAAAAAGATTAAATTTGTAATACGAAAATAATACTGCAAAAAATGGAAACAATTATAAAGTTAAAAAAAGAAGATGTAAATAATCAATTGTTAGAAATAATAAAAAATACCTTTAGCTCTAATGACAATGAAATTATTATTACAATAAAGTCCAAAAAGCATACAAAACATTCGTTAAAAGCTATGACAATTGCGGAATATAATAAACGGCTGGAATTATCTGAACAAGCCGTAAAAGAGGGCAAGATATACACACAGGAACAAGTCCTGAATCAAATAAACAAATGGAAACAGAAAGCTTCATTGTAATTTGGTCAGAAGTTGCGCTAAAAGATTTGGAAACCATTTATTTTTTTATTGCAAAGAATTCTATTCATGCTGCCAATGCTATAATCGACGATATATATAATAAAACCAGGCAACTATCAATGAAAGGTTTTTCAGAATCAGGTCAAATTGATGATATTAATGCCAAATATAGAAGATTAATAGAAGGAAATTACAAAATACTTTATTCCATAACCGAAAACCAGATTGTTATTCATGGGGTTTTCGATTGTCGGCAAAATCCTAAAAAGCTAAAAAAGAAATAAAATCCCCCTTACGGATATGACGCATAGCGTGCTTGGTGGTGCGAGTTTATTCTTTCGCTCATGAAAAAAGTTGTAACCCGTACCCT
>JARGGF010000548.1 GCA_029210905.1 Bacteroidales bacterium
CAATATTTGTGGCCGACCTTTCATAAGTTGTCCTTTTTACTAATAGCCTGCGAAAGCAACGAATACAAATAATGTTCTGTGCTGTGGATCCAAGCTTCGTAGGCATTTTCGTGATTTTCAGGTGGTGCTTCAGGCAAAATAAGATGATCAAGCACATTCTTCCCGCCTTTATCCCTTAAAGAGACATTTGCCCCGGAATCCATCAGATAATTTACAATTGTATTTGCATCATCAGTATTGATAGTCATCATCAGGGCAGTCTTTCCGGATGAATCGCAGGCATTAATATCTGCACCATCTTCTAATGATTTTTTAACCGCTTCAAAATCTCCTTCCGATGCTGCTTTTAATAATTTCTGGTTAATTTTTGCTATCAAATCCTTATTTTTAAAAGGAATAATTATTGAAAACTCAGTACCAATTCCAGGTTTACTTGTCACCAGTAACTTTCCGCCATGTGCATTTATTACTTGCTTAACTATTGAAAGCCCAAGACCAAGCCCAGCAGTTTTGTATACGTTTTTTGCGCCCCCACGATAGAATCGTTTAAAGAGCATTTTCATTTCAGATGCTTTTATTCCTATACCTTTGTCACAAATTTTCACGCAAATATTCCCCGCTTCATCACTGGTAGATATCTCAATTTCGGCCTTTTCCTTTGCATACTTTACAGCATTATCAAGCATATTTAAAATAGCAACAGACAGATAATAATCATCAGCCACAATGATATTATTTTCAGCTATCATATTTAGTTTCAAAGTTGAAATTTTTCCGGAATTGGATTCCATAAATTTTTTAACAGTTTCATCTAATAAATTATGTAAACTTAAAACTTTGAAATGGTATCTATATCCCTGACCTTGGTTAAGAGAAACAGTCAATACTTTTTCAATTAAAGCGGAAAGTCTGTTTGCCTGGTTATTTATACGTTTACTTATCTGGTTTAATGAATCTGAATTAATACTTCTGTTAAGTTGCGAAATATTGGTGGCAATTACTTTTAAAGTACTTACCGGAGTATTAAACTCATGAGTAATGTTATCGATAAAATGGCTTTTCATGTCCGAAATTTTCTTTTGCCAGAATATCACTTTTATAGTATAAATAAGAATGGCAATTAAACCAAACATGGCAATTAAAATCCCAATAATTGTAGGCCATATTCTACTGACAATAAACTTATTGCGTTCAGGATAATCAACATACAGGTTAATTCTGATGTAATTATTTGTGCCCATAAAATAAAAGCCATAACTGGCTGCTGTATTTTTACTTTTTAAGTCGCCGAAAAGCCTCAAAACTCCATCAACCGAAGTTGAATCAGATACAATTGGAATCTGTATATCGCCCATTACAACTTTAAAATAAGTTATTTCCAGAGCATACTCAAATTCATCCTCGTATCCGTGGCGCAACAATTCCTGGCCAAGTGTATCTTTAAGGTGTGCATAACTTTTATAAACCTTTAAAAAATCTTTTTTCAGAAGCTCTCCTGAAAGCATATCGCTGGATTTTTTTATAAGTGGAAGGTATTTTATTGAAACAATTGAATCTAATAGTAAGTAATCTGCCCTGAATGAATAAAAAACATTGCCGGCAATCTGCATAACCTCAATATCGAATTTCTTTCTTTCCAGTTCATAAGATTTTTGAATCAAAAACATTGAAATTCCAAATGGAATTACAACTGCAATCCCTAATGCAATAATAACCAGCCGTATACGATTCCTCATAATCTTATAGTCTTATACAAAAATAATGGCTTTTAAACAGTTTGCGAAGTTTCTTACCTCATTAACATTTCATTAACAAAGCATTAACCAAATCAATGCATAAATACCCATAATTTTGTTGAAGCATCATTAAATAGATTATACAATGAGAAAATCAACAACAATAGTTATCCTATTTATTACTCTTTTAGGCTGTAATTCAGGAAAAAACCTCGTAGAAACTCCTGTTAACGATGACTTGATTCAAGTTCAAAATGCCTTGTCCGAATTAAATGAAGTATTAAAAAAAGACAATGGTGCCTTATGGAATTTCAAACTTGATGGCCCTATTCTATTTATAAACAGAGACACACGAGCTATAATCGCTAATGAAGCAGATGAAAAAGGTGAATTGCATAAGCAAGGAAAATGTTATGTTGGCAAGTTCCCTGAAGCTAACAATATTGCCAATACAGCAGGTGAATGGCATGGTAAAAAATGGACCATGGTGGCTTTGCCCCTGCCTGATACCAGAGCCGAGCGATTAGATTTGTTAATCCATGAGTCTTTTCATAGAATTCAACCATTGATTGGTTTTGATTCTCTACATGAAATCCAGAACAACCACCTTGATGAAAAACTGGCCAGAATTTATCTGAAACTTGAATTAGAAGCCCTCAAAATGGCTTTAAGTACCGACAAACCTCTTGAACATATAAAAAATGCATTGCTATTCAGGGAATACAGGCAACAAATTTATGCCGGAGCAAAGGCTTCAGAAAATTCATTGGAAATACATGAAGGCCTTGCTGCATATACTGGCACCATTTTAAGCGGCAAAAGTGATCAAGAATTAAAAAAACATTATTGCAAGCGGATTGAAAGCCTATATAACCGCCCTACCTTTGTACGTTCGTTTGCCTATTTTACAATTCCTGTTTATGGATATTTCATTCAAAAAAAAGCTAAAAACTGGAACCTGGAGATCAGTAAAAGGACCAATCTGACAGATTTTATAATGAATTTTTATGGTCTTTCACCTCAGGCCATTTCAGAAGAAAAAATTAAAGAGATTGGACAAATATACAACATTGACTCAATCAGCACATTTGAAGAAAAAAGGGAACAGGAACAGATAAAAATAGTTGACAATTACAAAGCTAAATTGCTTTCTGACAGCGCACTACAAATATCACTGATTAAAATGAGCATAGGATTTAATCCCGGAAATATTACACCTTTAGATTCATTTGGCACTGTATACCCCTATGCAAGAATAAGCGATACGTGGGGTATTCTAAAAGTAGACAGCGGAGGAGTATTGCTAAGCCCGGATTGGAAACTGGCAACCGTATCAAAGCCGAGGCAAGTGTCAGATAGCTTAATTATTGGTAAAGGTTGGAATATAAAATTAAATGAGGGTTGGATTTTGGAAAATAAGAATGGGAAATATGGGTTGGTGAAAAAAGATAATCACCCTTAAAAAATGGACAATTTTTAACAATTTGAAATTGAAGTATCCCTAAATTCAGGGCAATCGCTTTTAATTTTTTTGGCACTTTCCCATTCGAATAAAAAGGGATTTCGTTGAAAATATGTTAGTAGCAATGCTTTCCAAAGCAGTACCTCGAATCGCAGCTTTGGAAAGCTGCGCTACATAACTATCCTCTTACATTAAATCAGATTACCCTGTCCTTAAATTGAAGCATCCTCCAATCTGTTTAGCACTTCTTTTTTATAACTGCGGCTAATGGGAATTTCATTTTCTCCAATTTCGATAGTTTCATTCGTAAATGATTCTACTTTCGACAAGGAAACAACAAAAGAACGATGGACTCTTAAAAACTCATTTCCTGGCAGTTTTGCCTCAATATTAGTGATGGTTTCACGGGTAACAACAGTTTTATTTACTAAGTAAATTTTTATATAGTCGCTTAAACTTTCAATATATCTTATCTTAGAAAAATTGATTTTCACCATTTTACGATCTGAACGTACAAAGATAAAATCACTCTTTTCTTCAATTATTTCAGCAGATTTCTCACTTTTCGTTTGAATATGTTCATCAGTAAATTTATTAATTGCCTGAAGCAATCTTTCAAATGAAATTGGTTTTAACAGATAATCTACTGCCCTTAGATCAAAACCTTCAACGGCATATTCGCGATAAGCAGTAGTAAAAATAATTTTTGTGTTTTTGTTGATTGATTTTGCAAACGATAAGCCTGAAATTTCGGGCATATTAATATCCAGAAAGATAAGATCCACCTTATTTGTATTGATAACTTTAAATGCTTCCAATGCATTACTGCAACTAGCAACAACATTTACAGTTTCAATTTTTATTAAAAAATCTTCTAATATTTCGCGTGCAACACGCTCATCGTCAACAATTAAACATTGAATGGTTTTAAGCATTCTTATTCAAATTTAAATTTTTTATTAAAAGTTCAACAGCAAACCACTTCTCCAGCTTTTCAATTTTTAATTCATAGTTATCTTTAAAATGCAGACTCAGCCTTTTTTTAATATTTTCAAGACCAATTCCCTTATTTTCAATACTTTCAGCGTCAGAAACAAAGGTGTTTTTGATGTTAAATTTCAATTCCCCATCCTTTAATGCTATCATAATTTCAATATGCAGAAACCCATTGATT
>JARGGF010000549.1 GCA_029210905.1 Bacteroidales bacterium
TGAAAATCCATTGCCATGCACACTTCCGTGTATTGTAGTTGGTTCTTGCCCACGATATTCCATAATGTCAATTTCACCACATTGCGGCCAAACTACTGCTGGCCCACAATCGGCTCCTAATAGCCAAAAAGCAGGCCAGATACCTTGTCCGTAAGGCAATTTGATACGCGCTTCATAACGACCGTATGCTTGTTCTCCTTTCGACACGATTCTTGCTGATGTATATGAAGCACCTTCAAAAGACTCTTTTTTAGCGGTAATAATTAATATGCCATTTTGTACTGTTACATTTTCAGAACGATTTGTATAGTATTGCAACTCATTATTTCCCCATCCATTTTCTCCTGTTCCTATTTCATAATCCCAAATTGCAGTGTTTAGGGCTCCATCTGTATCGAATTCATCTTGCATCACCAATTCATTGAAATTAGCGACAGTTTGGGTTTCATCATTAGAACAGCTACTGAACACACTGAATAAAACCAATGTTGTTAGACTGAGAATACCAAGTACAAAGTCTCCTTTTCTATATATTGGATTCTGCTTAAATATTTTTGTTTTCATTCTTATTATATTTTTTTTTAATTTTTAATGTCTAAATACAATATTACTCACTATAGAAATAGATATTATCTAGATAAAAGTTTTTTAATGATGAAAAATTAATATTTTCATAAATAATCAACCCTATATTATTCTTATTAGTCATTGTTATAGGAAACTCTAATGTAATCCATGTGTTTGGGACCCATTTTGCTTTATCAAAAAACACTTGTTGCCTTGTATCATCGCCACCACCATCAGCTTTATCATGGCCAAAATCTACAATCGTAATTAAAAAGTCCATGTTTGCAGGCACCTCACCCGGAATGTACATATTAATGTGCAGATTTGATTTTTGTGATGCATCCACAGTTGGATTCGAAAATTGATTTCCAACAAAATTAAAGTCAGTATAGTTTAAGATGTGATTACCTTCAGCTACAAAATCAGCAGATTTTGTCGTTTGAAACGGCTCCCAATAACCATTAAAAAAGTCAACTGGAACATTGTTGTATGTATCACTAAAAATAGAAATAACATTACTGGGATTTCTTGTTGGTATAGGTGCAAGTTCAAAACCACCTGATGATTCGACAGTTAAAGAACCTTTAGCTTTTACACCATCCAAAGTAGCTGTAATTTTAGCCGTACCCGAACCAACAATTGAAACTATTCCCAGCTCGCTTACTCTTGCCACATCAACATTTGTAGAACTGAATGTAAAATATGATGGGGCCACTGAAACTGTTTGATTAATACCTGATCCTAAGTTAAAGGTTTGTGTTCCATCTATTGTAATATTGGTGCCTGTAAAGGTTTGTTGCACTTTATCAACTCCGCCTAAAATAGCCGGATGCGGTTGTGCAATGGTGCCCAATTTTTCGAATTTTAATTCATCAATCCAAAAAGTATAGCCAAAACTACCAGTATTTTGCGTTCCTGCGGAATACCAAAACATCCCTCTTTCTTCAAAAAGTTTGGAAGCATCAGGTATTGGAATGATGTATTTAACCCAATTAGTAGATAAACTTATGCCTGATTTGGTTACTTGGTATTTATTTTCACCAAAGTCAGTACCAAAACCCATTTCGCCAATAGAGACTCCTTGAGAAGCTTTTGCCCAAAAAGTTAATGCATCGAATTCTGTCAGATCGCGTCCGCCACCATCTATTCTAAATATTGCACCAGCAAAATTTCCACCCAGATCGTCTGCATTGGGTACGTCAAAACGCATTGAAGCGTTACTTTTATAGCCTTCGTTTTCATCTACAGTCCAAGCAGTTGCTTTTGATCCTTCAAATGGAAAGTAAAAATTGCTACCTAAACCAATAGGAGCATCTGTAAAGATTTCACCAGTTTTAGGGAGTGTCGCAAACTCAACTTCATCAGAAACTTCTCTTTCACAACTTACAGAAGCGACAAAAAACAATCCTAAAATGAAGCTATTCTTTAAATAAATATATTTTCTATTTTTCATTTTTTATATTTTTTATTTTCCAATATTGATATGTATATACGTTCTTATTTCCCATTCATTTCCATCGTCAAATCCAACAGGGCTAATGATAGGTGCTGATGCAAACGGAAGTGTTTCATTAGGAGAATAGCGTGGTGAATACTCATTAAGAGAACGCCAAGTGCCGCGTATTCCAATTTTGGTGTCTGGCAAAATAAACCAATTTGGTTTCCCTACGGATGTTGATAAATCCAACATCAATTGAACAGGGTAGGTTAAATTGAAATCACGGTGATAATCAAAAGGGCCCCAGTCGTTAATTTTCCACGAGTGAACAAATTTGAATTTTTTATAAATTAGTCTGATATCACCTCCAAAACGTTCAATCAACCTTTCATCACTACCATTTGATTGTGCATTGCCAAAGTATATGTTCGCAATTAAACCCAAATCCGGTCTTACTTTTGAAACAATACGCGTATTTGATTCCCATAAATCATGTGCAGGAGCTGCATTTGGAAATGCAAAAGCAGTACGATTTTCTAAAAAACCAATTGCAGCATCTTGCGCTGTAGGATGATGACGATAAACAAAACCGGCACTAATTGCAAACTTGGCGTCTTCAGCCCTGTCATTATCCCATTCGTACATCCAGGTTGCAGGTGTTGGATCGTAGGTAAGCAGCAATTCTCCAGCCACTGTTTCTCTGTTTGCCCTTACCGCAAATGGATCATCCTGTATATTTCTAAGTCTGCCAGGTGCTTGAACATCATTGGGCATAGCCTCAACAATGGGTTTTTGCCATAAAAAGTTAGGTGCAATTTGAAAATCGCCTGAAGTATAGGTAAAACCAGAAAGAACGTTGGTTTGGTTACCGCTGCCACTATCTTTTAGTCTCCATCCTGTAAACATTTTTGTTTGATCCGCACCGCCATTGGCTACCAATCCCATGGCAGCAGATTGTGCATACCATTTGAAAGCTCCTTGCTCAAAGGTTATTCTCGCTTTTGCTCCCCAATTATCTTCTGTGTTAATTTCATCAGTATAAATTGTGTATTTATCTCCAGATTTATCTAAAGATGACAACCATTCATCATTAATTTCAGCGATTTGAAATTTTCTTCCATTTAATGGTTGACCTCCCCAAATACCGCCAACTTCAAAACCAAAAGCACCTAATGTTGTTTTAACATGCAGCGTGGCTCTGCGTGTTTGCGGAAGCGGAATGGCAATTGAAGAAACAACATCGGATGCTTCATCGATATCTTCATGATAAATTGCGCTAACATCAAATTTACCTATTCTTCGACTATATTTTAATAAGACTGCTGGGTTTGCTCCCCACCAAAGTTGAGGACCAAATGCCACTTTTAAACCTTTTAAACTCCTTTTACCATCAACTTCAAAACCTAGAATTTCACCATTATAGATGTCCAGGTTTGGACCATAATTTGCTTCAGGATATAAACCGAAAAAATCGCCTTCATAACCCCACTGGTCGTGACCTGTACGATAAAAACCTCTTAAATCGAATTCTTTTGCGTTCCATTCAAATTCAGCATTGTATACTTGTACACGATTTAAGTCGGCAACTTCTTGTTCACCTTGATCGGTTGTAACTGTAATCGAGCGACCTCTATTCTCATAAAAAATCTCATCAATTGGGTTTTCTGCCACATGGCCAAGAACATTAAAATTAACATTGGCACGCATATTTGAAGACGGATTTCCTTCGACGCCAACATAATAAGATTGCATATGATCGAAACCTAATTGATTTGGAAAAACTAATTTATCTGGATTTTCATTATCCGGCGTTGTAATTAAACTGCCTCCGGTATTATAGGTTGTAAATTCAGCTCTTAAATTGCTGATACGTATTTTGTCATTACTTGTACTTCCTAAGGCCGCTTTATCTCCACGCGCCCTTAAAACAGCATCCATTAATTGAATATTATCAAAATGATTTTTAACAAATTCAGGTGTAACACCAACGTCAAATGGATTTATTTGATGCGCTTCTTTTAATGCATAATAGGCTGCACGTGGATATAAATCATACAATCCTCTTTCATTTGTTGGTCCTTTGGCACAAATACCAAACCATTCCTCATTCATATTGTTCTCGCCAAGTTCAAAGTCGCTTAGATAACCTCCATTCGCCCAAGAAGCATTATTGTCGTGAACATCCAAATTTGTGGTTTGCCCAAATTTCCACCAGCCATCGCTAAATTGAAATGTAAATCCGCCAAGGGAATTGCCGGATTTTTCCATTCCATAAGCATTTTCATAAATTTCCTGCCAGTTGCCTAACATATAATAAGCCTGCGACTTCTGATCTTCAGCATTTTCAATAGCGTTAAATGCATCA
>JARGGF010000054.1 GCA_029210905.1 Bacteroidales bacterium
ATCTCCAAAGGTAGTGTTGCACCACATAATATCCTCATTATCAAAACCAGCAGGCCAAATCCCCAGTCTTCGTTCAAAGTTATTTTTAACGCTTAACATGATGGTACTTATGTGCCAATAAGATCCTGAGTTGTCCTGAAAGGTGCTGCCATGGCCGGCACCTCTTGCAAACCCCCCAAGTTTGATACTCAATGGGTCTGATTGCAGAGTAAAAGGACCAAGAGGTGATTTTCCAACCACCACACCATCGGCATAACCACTGAATTCCGTTCCGGGAGCACCGTATTGTAAATAATATTTATCCTTGTGCTTTGTCATCCAGGCTCCTTCAATAAATGGGTCCAGGAAAGTATTATCCATATGTTCTCCAAACCTTTGCCAGCCGTATCGCCAGGGTTCCAACAAATACATTTCTTTTCTGGTTCCTTTGGGTTGAAAACTCATTCGATCAAGCTCAACACCATACAAAGGAAATTTATTGCTGCTTCCATTGTACATGTACAATCTACTGTCATCATCTGTGAAAAAGGCAGGGTCCCAACCTCCGATATCGAAGCGTTCTACCAATGGCTTCCAGTTATTCTCTTTTGGATTTGTACTCATCCAAAGGGTAAACTCACTGGTATAAGTGGATCCAAAAACAATCATGGTATCACCAACAATACCAACAGCAGGTGCGCACAGTTCATCATAGCCCTGGTTCCAGGGACGTAAAAATTTCCTTGAAATAAATTTCCAGTTTAACATATCGCTGCTCCACCAGTATCCCCATTGATTAGTACTAAATAAATAATAATCGCCTTGGTAGTTAACAATTACCGGATCAGCAGTTGCTCTGTGCCTTCCCCACTCAGTAAAATCAGGAATAGGAGTGTAGCCATAATCAATATTTACAGGATTGCAATAAGTTTTTGCTTTTGAATGCTGTGCATCAATAGTCTGGTTATTTACGGTGTTAATTATTAAAACAATAAAAATTATCAATTTACCTAATCTCATGTCAGATTATTTAGAAAATTTGAAGTTTCTATTTATAATAAGAGCTGCTAAAACCCAGCGTTTTTAAACCTTTTTGTACATCTTCGTTTTTCATAAACAAATTCCATAACATACCAGTGCGGTAATTTTCTATCATTACAGGTATAGGGCCCTGATCAATGGCAAGATAACGAGGCAAATACCAGTTATTTGATTGACTGTAAGCATCATAGGGACCATATTTACCTATTAAGGAATCAGCTTCCAGGTATAAATATTTTAAAAAATCCATTGATTCTTTTGGCGTATATGGAAAGGATGATAGTGCAGCAGTTGGCGATATTACACCTAAATCACTTTTTCCCGGGTGATGTCCGGCATATCCCCTCATGGAATAACTGGAAGTCAAGCCCCATTGTTTTGAACCATAGCCTTTAAAACCCTTTGGGTTATCAAGGGCATATTTATAATGAATCATTGCCTGGTTCTGATTTAATTGCCAGTAATCAGCATATTTGTCTTTTAACCCTTTAGGATTTAAACCAAGATAGGAATAATGTGCCCAGAAAAGTGGTCCTGTTGGATCGTTATCAGCTTCATAAAAATTAAGAACAGTTTTTAAGCCATAAAAAACGGTATCGTTCGCTATGGCACCATTTAATGCCCAGCCTTTATGATATACACTTGGTTTTATTGGATGTGTAGGCGAAGAGGCCGCCAGAACATACATAATAAGGCATTCGTTGTAACCACCCACAGGGAAGTTCATTTCCCATCCAAATTCAGGAGACCAGTGCCAGTACAAAACATCTTCTCCACCTTTTGTATACCAGTCCCATTCCACTTCTTTCCATAACTTATTGATATCAGCAACTAGTTTTTGTTCTGCTTTATTTCCTTCTCTAAAATATTCTACAACAGTTAATAAGCCCTGCATCATGAAAGCAGTTTCAACAAGATCGCCGCCATTGTCTTTTTTACTAAAAGGGCGGACTTTCCCTGTTTCACCTTCAAGCCAATGTGGCCAGGCACCATGAAAGCGGTCTGCAAAAGCCAAAAAATCCACAATTTTTTGCAAACGTACCAAAGCCTGCGCTCTTGTAATAAACCCACGTTCAATCCCTACAAGTATTGCCATTACACCAAAACCCGAACCTCCCAGCGTGACAGTATGCTGATCGTTTTGTGGATATATATTATCCAAATGGACACGTTCACAGGCCATGCCTGAATTTGGCTCAGCACCATCCCAGAAATAGTTAAATGTCTGGTATTGAACCCTATTTAATAAGGAATCGTCGCTGATTTGTTTTGCTATTTGCCCCTCAGCATCTGATGATTTACTATTTGTGTTGCAACAAACTACACCAATGAGTATAAATATTGCAGAAATTATTTTAGTATATCCAGCTTTTTTCACTTGATTGTATTTATTTTATATTGATATGTTCTTTTTAAGATTATGTCAGGTTTTGCAATTTTAATAAGAAAACCCCAGCATAGTTAAGCCGTTTTGCACTTCAGGGGCAGACATAAACAAGTCCCATAACAAACCTGTTCTGTAATTTTCAATCATTAATATAATAGGCCCCTGGTCAATAGCCAGGTATGAATCAGCCCACCAATTTTCGGTTACATTAAAAGCATCATAAAATCCATATTCGCCCCATAGCTTATTGCCAAGCAGGTAATAAAAATGTTTAATGGCATTTATAGATTGTTCAGGTGCATAAGGGATAGAGGCTATGGCTGCAGTTGGTGATATTACCCCCAAATCGTTTGTAGGAGAATGCGCACTGTAACCCTGGTGATTGTCGCTAGCTGTAAGACCCCAGCAATCAGCACTATACCCAACATAGTTTTTTGGATTAGCTACACAATAAGCCCAGTTTATAAGCGTATGATTAACAGCCTGGTTCCAATAATTGGCATAGGTATCATTGAGATTTCTTGGATCTAAAGCAATGAATGAATAATGCTCGTAAAACATTGGACCCCCATAAGCTTCGCCAAGAGGAAGTGTATAATCATAGTATTGGTTTCCGTTAACGATTGCTCCATTATTAGCCCAGCCCTGAGTATATACTTCATTAGTAATACTGTAATCGGGTGATGCTTTTGCCAGGATATAAGTATTTATGGCTTCGTTATATCCGCGAACCATATGGTTCATTTCCCAGTTGTAGTTTGGCGACCAATGCCAGTATAACACATTTTGTCCACCTTGTGTATACCAATCCCACTCAACACTTTGCCATAATTCATTTATTTTTGTTATAAGTGCGTTTTCTTGCGTATCGCCGGCATTTAAGTACTGTCTAAGGGTTAATAGACCCTCTACAAGGAAAGTAGTTTCAACCAAATCGCCTCCATCATCTTTTGTGCTGAAAGGTATTACCTTACCAGTTGAGCCATTTAGCCAATGAGGCCAGGCACCATGAAACCTATCAGCCAACTCAAGAAAATTGAGAATAGTTTCTAAACGTTCTATTCCCTGTGTGCGGGTTATAAAGTTGCGTTCTATTCCAACAATGATGCTCATTATTCCAAACCCGGTACCACTAATGGTAACCACATCGCCTGAGGTATTTCTATCACGAATCAGTCCACTGAAAGGGTGGGCAAAATCCCAGAAATATTTAAAGGTTTGTTGTTGGATTTTAGTTAAAAGCTGATCATCGCTTAATAAAGGAAACTTATAAGTGGAATCCAGGGAGGTGTAAAAGGTATTTGAAAACCCATTAAAAATATATCCATTTGCAGATTTAAGTTCTTGTGAAATGGTAAAAACATACCTGTTTAAATCTTCTAAATCTCCAGTGTTTTTTATGGTTACTTTTTTATCATCACCTGTTAGTCCCATACTCAAACTTGCATTATTGGATAGACTAAAAAAAGATTGATAATTGTCAGAACTCAATGGCTCCGAGAACAGGATTTCGACCGTAAGGTTTTTAAAATCAACATTTTGAAGGATAGCAGAGCCAGAGAAATTCAAGCTATTAATTGTTATTTCATCAATTTTGAAAGTACCGGCTATGGTTTTAAAAGTATAGGTAATACCTGCAAACGTTTCATGGTTTGCACCTTTTAGCCCGATTAGTATTTCAAGATTGTAAATACTGTTATTTTCCAATGATTGAATTGGAGTTAGCACAATGGTTTTGTTTTCGTCGCTGTATTGAATATTTACCATTATCAGATTGCCACTTTCAGATTTTAAGAACACATTTTCTTTTACAGTGGATGTATCGATAGAGGAGTTGAAAGTAATTAGGATATTTTTATCTATTGGGTTATTTTCAATAATTTTAGAATAATCAAGATAAACAGTACCGATTTTAACGGATGCAATTTGTAGAATGTCTGGAATGGGTTCCGTTTTTTCTTTCTTGCACGATAGAAAAGTAAGAAAAATAAAGAGTATGAGGGAGAATCTGACAATCATAATTGGCTTTTGATTAATTTGATATGTGGGCATTACACCTTTTTTTATATCAATGTGTATTCAGGAATTCTTTTTAATTATACTGGGGACATTAAAAATATTAATTCTCAATTTTTTCTTTAAATTTTAGAAAATTCCGGACTTAAAATGACCGGAATCTTCTAAAAAAAATCAACTAATTTATTTCAAAGACACTATTTTTCTGAATTATACAAAAGTCCAACCTCTATTTCGGTAAGAGATTTATTGAATACCCTGAAATCATCGATTTGTCCTTTAAAGGTATTTGTTGCAGTTGAATAATCAGCCCACCCCGTTGCTGTATTTGCCCTACTACAGAAATAGCCAAGCGTTAAAACAGGATCTATACCAGTGATGGCGCCAACACCATCATGATCAGCAATACTAAAGTCTGTCAAGTACCATTCTGTTGTTTCAGCATTCAAATCAATTTGCATAACTTTACTACCATCAATAAAGATGGTTTTTATGCTTGTAGTTGCATCATAAGTCATAACCAGATGTGACCATTTGTCTGCTATTAGAGTAGAAATACTTCCACTGTAATCATAGAGTACTGGTGGATCCATATTGCCATCGCCATTAGGATCAGTCCATGCTGTACCAAAAATATGGTTCATTGGATCTGGATCGACTAGGTGAGAGGTAGCTAATTTAAACCAAGCAAAGTTCTCTGCAATTTCCATAAAGAAACCTCTTTCAACAGCTAAACCAAACAAAATTCTACTTCCACCACCAGCAAAATCTGCAGTAGCAACTTTAAACCATATACTATATGTTGTACTTGGATTTATAAGATCTGCTGCATTTGGTATTTCAATAATACTTTTATCAGTTGCTCCTGTGAAATTTGCTGCTTTACCAGCTTCAGTTTTTCTGCTAGTCACATATGTAATGCCGATTATTCCTGATGGAAGCGGATCGTGATTACCAACCATATCATTCGCATTATCTTCAAAACTAAAATAGGCAAGTTGTCCGGAAGGAACAAAAGTACCAATAGTTGTGAATGCACGCGATAATGTGGTTAGAGGCAAGCCATCAGTCGATAGAAGACCTGCGCCAAAAGAAATTGTATAGGATGCACCGCCATAAAGTTGTTCATCTGGAGTAATTGTAACTACTTTGCCTGCTACTGCAATTCCAATCTGAACATCAGCATCGTCAAAACCTCTAGTAAGTGTAATATTTGCAGCTGTAGCTGTTAGCTGATCCACATTAGTTGAGAATGTAGCAACAATTACAGCATTTACAGGCACGTTTGTAGGTGGCGCTGCCTCATTGATACTTACATCGCCAGCTGTTGCGCTAACTAAAGTAAGCTGAATAGGATCATCATCTTTTTTACACGAGGTAAAAATTACTGCAAACATACTTACTATTATAAGTACATTAATAATTAATTTGTTATTTTTCATATACAAAATTTATTTAAGTTGATTAATTAATTTTAATAAAATTTCTGTGAACTCATTTTGTTGTTTTAAATCCTTTCTTTTTGAAATATTTAGTGAATTTTTGCTTTTCTATCTAAGAGTTAATAATTCGGATTTTGTTTAAGGGTTCCCTGGGAGATGTCTATTTCACTCTGTGGAATAGGTAACAACTCATGCTTCCCTACCACAAAACCAAGTGGGCCAAGCACTTCCGATGCTTTTCCTGTACGCACTAAATCCCAATAACGATGACCTTCGAGGGCAAGTTCGTGTCTTCTCTCATCCAATATTAAGCTGGCCAAAATTTCTTTATTTGTTTCAGTGATATCCAAAAGGATGGAAACGTTTCCTTCGCGAGCCCTTTCCCGAACCATATTTAAGTAAATTAAGGCATCGGTTGGTTTATTGTTTTCATTTAAGGCTTCAGCGGCTATAAGAAGGACATCGGCATACCGAATAATTCGTCGATTGTGATTTTCTTGTGTACTGGTGTTATCACCAGGTGTCCAGACTTTTTGATTGTAACACTCCACTTCAATCAAATTGCCCAGGCCATCAAATATTTCATCAGGAGTGCTTCCATCACCTAATATTAATATGCCATCAAGTACTTCACCTAAATCAATAATAGTGGCATCAAGTCTGGGATCGTTTGCTTCAAATGAATTTCGTAATGAAAGTGAAGGCCTGTTAAAACCCCAACCTCGATTTGGAGAGCCTCTAACACCCTGAGTGTTTGCATATTGCCCACCGCCACCTTCATTAGTAGATGCCCCGACTTCAAAAATAGATTCTATTCCAAATTCACCAACCTGGCCATTTGCAGCTGAAAAATTAGCTTCCAGATCATATTCAGATGAATTGATTACTTCCAATGCATATTTTTCAGCATTTACAAAATCATGTTCGAAAAGATATACTTTTGCCAACAGCGATTTAGCTGCTCCCTTTGTAGCCCTCCCTTTTTCTGCTTGAGTTTGTTCACTTTTTTCCGGTAAATTGGCAATAGCAAACTTTAAATCCTCTTCGATAAGCGAATAGATTTCTTCTGCAGAGGATCTTTCTAGTTTTACCGCTGGCTTAGTTGATGTCACGAGTGGAACGCCTCCCCAGGCCCTAACCAAATCAAAGTAATAAAGTGCTCTTAGGAAATGAGCCTCAGCTACATAAATGTCACGGGTTTCAGTATTCATTGAGATTGAAGGCACTTTTTCTATAACTACATTAGTGCGCTTTATGCCTTCATATAGTGTTGCCCACCACCTATCAAGGCCATCTTGAGTTGTGCTAAAAGTAAACAGATCATAAGGACCAATTGTTGGCAATGCATCATTTGGGGTACTACCTTTATGCGAATCATCGGACATGATATCAAGTATTGGGAAACCTCCGGAATTATAATGCCAGTTTCTAAGGCTTGCATAAGCTGCATTTGTAACCAATAACGCATCAGATTCTGAAACAGGGAAGGTGTTTTGTGTTAATTGACCTTGTGGATTTTTTTCTAGAAAGTCTTCGCAACTTCCCAGTGCTAGTAATAGAATAAAGCCCATTATGCTTATTGATATAAATTTTCTCATAGTTGCTTTTTTTAAAAAGTTACATTAACACCAAATGAATAAATGGCAGTTATAGGGTATATACCAAAATCTATCCCATTGGAAAGTACATCACCGCTGCCAATTTCAGGAGTGTAACCAGTGAATTTTGTTAACGTAAACAAGTTATTTCCTTTAGCATAGATCCTCAGTTTCTGAACATGAAATTTAGTTGTCAGCTGCTCAGGTAGCGTATATCCCAGCATTAATGTTCGAAGCCTTACAAAAGATCCGTCTTGAATAAACCGGTCTGATGGAGTGAAATTGTAGCCACCAAAAGAGGGTCTGGGCTCTGTATTACTCGTATTAGGACCTGTCCATCGGTCAAAAACATGTTTTTCGAAATTGTAAGGATCAGGTCTTACTACTTCTTTGCCATTAAAAATATCATTTCCGCTCTGACCACTTATATCCAGAGCAAAATCAAATGCTTTATAATCAAGCCCAATATTTAGTCCGAATATAAATTTAGGAATGGAGGAACCTATATTTGTACGGTCATTTCCATCGATAACACCGTCATTGTTTACATCCACAAAACGTAAATCACCAATACCGGCTTGCGATGAATGTGGATAAGCATCAAGTTCTTGCTGCGTCTGGAATATTCCATCAGTTTTATATCCATAAAAAGCTCCAATCGGCAATCCTTCTCTACTTTGTGTTACAGACCTTCCATCTCCTAAGTAACCACCTTGTAATAATGAATCTATTCCACTATTTCCTCCAATACTTAATACTTCGTTATGAACAGTAGAAAAAAGAACGCCAATGGAGTAATTGAATTCATCTATTCTTTGTCTCCAGTTAATTTTTGCCTCAAGTCCTGTATTTAAAACCGAAGCTGCATTGAATGCAATTTTTTGACCCTGACCATTTCCCAAATACCCGGGAGTGGAAAGCTCTATGAGAATATCTTCAGTTTTGCGGTTATAGTAATCGAATTCTGCACTAAGATTATTTAATATGGTAATTTCCATACCAATATCATATTGTGTGGTTGTTTCCCATTTTAAATCAGGATTGCCACTTTTCCCATAAGTTGTTGCTATATTTGCAGTTTCCGGAATTCCAAAGATTGTTAAACCTGAGCTTGTAGTTGAAAACCTTCCAAGATAATTGACTTTATCATTTCCAATCTTTCCCCAGCTTGCCCTTAGTTTCAAATTATTAATTAAATCAATACCCTGCATAAAAGACTCATTAGAAATATTCCATCCTAAAGCAAATGATGGGAAACTTCCATATCTTTTTTCTTTAGCAAATTTCGAAGAACCATCGCGACGGAAAGTGGCTGTAAATATATAGCGGTTATCAAAGGTGTAATTAACCCTGGCAAGGTAGGATATCATCGAATAATACTGATCAACTCCATTTGAAATAGATTGAATGGTATTTACATTAATAGTGGGATCATAAACACTGGCCGGGGTGATGTACCATAAATCTTCGTAATCGCGAATTAGGTTTTCTCCTGAAATTCCAAAATATTCAGAATTGCTTTGCTGCATAGTATAGCCGCCAACGAAATCAATGGTATGTTTATTAAAATCTTTAAGATAACTAATGGTATTCTCCCATAACCATGTAAGATTCTGATTGTTACCTTTATACAGATCGTTAAATTCATTGTTTTGCTGACTTGCTGTGCCATCAGGATTATAGACCGTATAAGCTGGTGTGAAATTTTCAGCTTTGTTGTATGAACCGTCTATACCAAAACTTGATTTTACGGTGAAAGCTTCTAAAAATTCAGCCTCGGCAAACACATTTCCTACTGCCCTTAAGCCTTTATTAAAGTTGTTTGAATTTGCCAAATTTGCTAAAGGATTGCCAACATTATAAACTACTCCATAACTACCATCAGCATAATAGGGTGGCAATAAGGGTTGTGCCCTATAAACAGAATAGGTTACATTAGGCGCAATTTGTTGCTTGTAGGGGGATATTGTAAGGTGATTACCAATTTTAAGGTTTTTGAATAAATTATAAGTGTTATTTATTTTAAATGATAACCTTTCATAACTTGATTTATCAATTATTCCATCCTGCTTTAGATAACTGACACCAAAATAGAATTGGGACATTTCAGTTGATCCTGAAAACGAAATTTGGTGATTATGAAATGCTGCAGGCTTAAAAACCAAATCCTGCCAGTCGGTATTTGGAAGTGCATCAACATTACTATATGTACCCGGGTTGATTTCATTTGTGATGATTCCAAATTCTCTTCCGTTAAGCAAATCAATTTTTTTCGCAAGAAACTGGGTACCATATTCGCCACTGTAATTGATGACTACTTTATCTTTAGTATTACCTTGTTTTGTTGATACGATAATTACTCCGTTTGCCCCTCGTGAACCATACATTGCTGTGGCAGATGCATCTTTAAGCACTTCCATAGATGAAATGTCGCCAGAGCTAAGAAATGAAATATCATCAAGAATAATTCCATCAACGATAAAAATAGGAGAAGAATTATTGAAAGTTCCAACTCCTCTTATCCTTATCACCGGAACTGCGCCGGGTGCTCCGGAAGTGCTGGTAACCTGCACACCAGTAGCCATACCTTGTAAGCTTTGTTCTGCATTAAGCGAACTTATTTTGGTAATGTCTTCTCCTTTTACTGAACTTACAGATCCGGTTAAATCACTTTTTTTAACTTTTCCGTAGCCAATCACTACTACTTCGTCAACAAGTTCAGTAGATTCAAGCAAAGCAACATCGATATTTTCTCGATTATTAACCAAAATTTCTTGAGTTGTAAATCCGATGCTGCTAAAAACCAAAGTGGCGTTTGATAACGCATTAATTTCGTAATCGCCATTAAGATCAGTTATGGTGCCCAGAGCAGTGCCTTTTATTGCAATAGAAACTCCAGGGATCCCTATGTTACTTTCATCAGTTACCTTTCCTTTTACTATTATTTGATCCTGTGCAAATAGAAAAATAGATGTTAGTAAAAAGTAAAAAACAAATACGGTTTTTTTCATATTCATGATTTTATTGGATATTTTCAATAAAGTTATGGAACCATTTTACGGAAAGAAAGAAAAATACTACACCAAAAACACTCATAACTTAAAAAATGTTAAATCCCACTTCACAATTAGCACTCATTTTATTTTTATAATTTGTAAGTTCTTTATAGACAGATAGCTATAAATTAGCATTTAGGAATATTTTTGATAACTTAATTTTATTTTTTGCAAAAAAAGTGAGCTATTTTTAAGCTATTATTGGTATTCAAAGAAAATAAATATTGATTTTTCGGGCTTTTTCTACTTTTTTTTAGTTTTATGATCTGATTATTCAGTTAATTTTTTAGATTTAACAAAAAGTACTCATTCTAAATATTGCTCACTGCGCTATCATGAATTTTAAACAAAATCATATTTTTGCAAACCTATTAAGTGCTCTGGCCACATTTTTTATATGCTTGTCCTCTAATCCGTCTTTTTCGCAAATTCCTCAAATTATCAATTTTGATAAACAAAAGTATCATGCTGCAAGGCAAAATTGGTCTGTAACCTATGATAAAGAGGGAATATTCTATTTTGGTAACAATATGGGACTTCTTGAATTTGATGGAATAACGTGGAAGCTTAACCCTTCAGGTAATAGCTCAATTATTCGGGCTGTGTCTGTTGATGATAGCGATAAAATATTTTCAGGTGGATATAGAGAGCTTGGTTACTGGGATAAAGAGAAAGAAGGAGGTCTCAAATATCACTCTTTATCAAATTTGGTTGAGGATAAATTTACTACTAATGAAGAGTTTTGGAACATTATAAGTATTGGCAATAAAATATATTTTCATTCATTTTCAGGGATATTTGTTTATGAATCAGGGAGTTTTAATGTTGTTAAACCAGGAGGGTTTGTAAATTTTGCAACCCGTTTAGGTGACCAGCTTTATTTTACTATAAAGGAAAAAGGGATATACAAATTATCTGACAGCAGCTATATTCCGGTTATTGAAGCTAATTTTTTTTCAGACAAAACCTTTTTCATGGCATAGGATTTTCCCGAACCTGTCTTTCCTATCCATCCTTCGATAACCCGCTTTTTCTCGGATTCGGGAAGGGTTTTTATTTTATTTTTTGTCGGGAACAAGAATGACATTTTTTT
>JARGGF010000550.1 GCA_029210905.1 Bacteroidales bacterium
CCAAACATGCTATTATTATAGCAATTACGGCAGCAAAGACCAATACACTCTTCAGTTCATTTTCCGATTTATACAAATTGTTATAGGTTGTATCAATAAATTGATAATCAAAAGGAATCTGAGGCGACAATTCTTCCCAAATGCTTTTAATATAGCTTATCGTTTGGGTGGTATTCTGATTATTGATTCTGATATTGATTGTTTGGTTCCAGTCAGCGCACCATAGGACTGATGGTTCAATTGCATGATGAAATGAACTATGATAAAAATCTTTGCATACTCCTATGACTTTAGCTTTTACCTGACCATCCAGGAATTCCAATTCTGCTCCAAGAGCTGGTTTCAAATTAAATTCTTTTGCCAGTGTTTCATTAACGATGATTGTACCTTGTTTATCGCTTTGCATCTCCCACGAAAAATCCCTTCCTTCTAGGAGATCTATTTTCATGGTTTTGATAAAATCGGGGTCAATAGTTAAAACACTCATGCTTTTATTCATTTCCCCATTAATTTTACAATCTACGGTCATTGGAAAACCGTTACCAAGAGCAATATTCGAGCGTGATAATGAAAGGATGTTTGGGTTCTTGAGCAATTTTTGTTTAAATACATTATAATTCTGCCCAATCTGTTTGCTTTGCTGAAAATGAATAAGGTTTTGATTATTAAAACCTAAGGGTTTTGTTCTAATAAATTCAATTTGCTTTGAAATTGTTAGTGTACAAATGATTAAACCAATAGAAATAACAAATTGAAATACAAACAAACCAAATCGGAATGCTAAACTTTTTTTACCTTTCGCCACTTCATTTTTTAAGATCGACGCCAGATTAAAATATGACATATGAAGTGCAGGATATATACCTGTAATTATTCCAATAAAAAGAATGCTAAATAAAAATATCAGGATTAATATTGGTTCAGGAATTAAATCAAACGATACTGGGCTTTGAAGTATATGATTGAATTGTATTTTGCCCACTGAAAATAATAGAAAAACTATTGGTGTTCCCAAAATACTAATAAGCAATGATTCGCTTAAAAATTGCTTTACAAGTTCAAATCGACCGGCCCCGTTAACTTTTCGTATCCCGATTTCTTTTGCACGCGAAATAGACTTTGCTGTTGTAAGGTTTATATAATTTATCATTGCAATTATCAGAATAAAAACACCTACAAGCTGGATGATTAATATTAATTGTCGTTTATTATTATTGTAAAATGGTATATCTGCCAATGAAATAATTCCAATTTCGGAAGGCTCGCTACCAGGATCTTCATTTTTCTGGAAATCCAGAAAATATTTACTCAATCGCTCCTGATAGAAACTGCTGTTTTTATTATCAACCAATATATAGGTGCTATAATACCAATTTGAGAAATCAGTATCTAAATCCCTTCCGGTTGGCTTTATTGAGTATAAAGTAGCAAAAGAAGCCATTGCATTAAATGAAAGACTTGAATTACTGGGGATATCCTCAATAATGGCAGTTACATTCATTTGCATTACAGGCAAACTTGAGCGGCTACCAATATAGCGCAGGGACTTACCGACAGCATTTTCATTTCCGAACAACCGAAACGCTGTTTTTCTGGTTAATACAATAGAATATGGATCTTTTAGTGCAGTAGCAAGATTCCCATATAAGGCCTTGTAAGTGAATATGTCGAAAATATTTTCGTCAGCAAATACCAGGTTCTCCAGATGTATGGTTTTTCGGTTTTCATTATCCCCAATAATAATATAGCATGATTTGCCTCCTCCCGCTTCAGGGTCAACCCGGGCAACTGATTTTGTTCCCGGAATATTTTCCTTTATCATTTTAGCTACTGGTGCAGGAGTTATCAATTCATTACCTATCTGAACCTGATAGATATCTTCGTAATTTTGATGAAATTTATCATAACTCATTTCATGTTGTACATAAATTGTAATCAGGAAGAAAATGGCAATGCCAGTTGCTAATCCGCCGATATTGATAAATGAATCAAGCTTGTTTTTCTTTAAATTACGGAATGCTTGTTTTAAGTGAATTATCATGAATAGTAAGTTTAGTAATAAATATTCCTGTCTCCCCCGGATTAGATATAATTAGTTATTCCTATCTGAGTGCCTCCATCAGATTCTTTGCTGCCGTATATCGTTTCTTCGCCAATAGCTAACAATTCTGCCAAAAATGTCAATAATCATCCAGCCACAACAAAAATCTTTAAGCCAAATCAATATTCAATGAATATAAACTTAAGGCATTTAAAGCATTTAGGGGACTCAAGGCACTTCTTCATCCTACCTTCTCCATCAAAATCTGTCCATCAAACAAGTTTATTATGCGGTGTGTAAATTCTGCATCGCGCATGTTGTGCGTAACCATTATAATGGTAGTTCCTGCCTTGTTCAGTTCACGAAGCATATTCATTACTTCTATACCGTTTGTCGAATCCAGATTACCGGTAGGCTCATCGGCCAGTATAAGCTTTGGATTGGCAACTACAGCACGAGCTATGGCTACTCTTTGTTGTTGACCGCCTGATAATTGTTGTGGAAAATGTTTTCGTCTGTGACCAATCTTTAAACGCTCAAGCACTTCATTCACCATTCGTTTACGTTCCGAAGCTTTTATTTTTAGGTATACCAGGGGCATTTCAACATTCTCGGCCACAGTCAGTTCATCAATAAGGTTAAAGCTTTGGAATATAAAACCAATGTTTCCTTTGCGCAAATCAGTTCGTTGATTTTCCCTGAACCTTGAAACTTCAATACTGTTGAAAACATATTCGCCTTTACTGGGGTTGTCGAGCAAGCCAATTATATTTAATAGTGTAGACTTACCACAGCCCGATGGCCCCATAATGGCAACAAATTCACCGGGGGACACTTCAAAATTGACTTTATCTAGTGCAGTAGTTTCCACATCATCGGTGCGGAAAACTTTTGTTAAATTGTTCGTTTTTATCATATTAAGAAATATTTGAGTTCAATTTTAATATTTAAAGTTTCAAGATCTAGGTATACTGTTTATCAGATTTGTTTTTCATACCAATAACTTCTTTCAAATAACTAATAACCAATACACTAATTTCCAATTATCTATTTCAACATAATTCTATCATTATCTCCAAAAAACTCATAGCCCGAAATTATTACTTTTTCGCCAGGATTCAAGCCTTCCAATACTTCAAAATATTTTGGGTTTTGTCTGCCTATTTTTACATTTCGTTTTATAGCATAGGATTCACTCGCGTCCAAAACATAAACCCATTGCCCCCCTGTTGAAGAGAAAAATCCTCCTTTTTCCAACTGAATGGCCTTTTGGGCATCTCCAAGCTGAAGGTTAACGTAAAAAGTTTGTCCTGTGCGCATATTTTCTGGCTTATCGTTATTAAATATCAAGTTAATTTTAAATCGACCATCGCGTACTTCCGGATAAACTTTTTTAACAGTTAAGGAATACTCTTTGCCATCCCTGTCAATATTAGCTGTTAAACCGGTGCGCACCCTGTCGATGTAATGTTCATCAACTTCGCAGGCAATTTTGTAGGATGTGAGCACATTGATCTGGCCAATTCGCTGGCCTGTATTTATTGACTGACCGATTTCTGCATCCAATTGTCCTAGTTGCCCATCAAAAGGTGCTTTTACATTTAGGTTATCCAGTCGTTGGTGAACAAATTGCAGGTTTTTTTTCATATTCTCAAGATTTTGTTCCATTTGAACAATTTGAATAGTCCTATAGGCGGAATCTTGTATTTGTCTTTCCAGATTTAAATCAAATAGTCTTTTTGAAAGCATATAATTATCTTCAGATGAAAGGAATTCTTCTTTTGCAATATGCCCTCCTTTATATAAAACCTGATTTCGTTCGTAATCCCTTTTTTTCTTTTTAAGCTGGAATTCAAGATTAATCAATTCTTGTTTTGTAATTAACTTTTGTTGTTCCATACTAAGAATAACCTCACGAAGAAAATTCGATTTCTCGGCCAGCTGAGCCTCGCTTTCGAGTATACTTAAATTAAGCTGGTTGTTGCTTAAACTAAGTATCACATCACCTTGTTTTACCATGTTCCCTTCGGTGATAAATATTTCTTCAACGCGACCGCCTTCAATGGCATCAAGATATATGGTGGAAATTGGCTCAACCCTGCCGCTTAACTTAATATAGTCTTCAAACTCATCTTCAAAAACTTCGGCAATTTGTATTTGATCTTTATTGGTTTTGTACGTTTTTAATGCCGAACGGGTTGAAACAAAAATAATCAATATCAAAACCAAACTAGCTGCACCGATAATTTTCCAATGTTTTGGCTTTATTAACCTTTTGTCTTCTATAATTCTGTCCATCTATTATAAATCATTTATGCAGTAATATGC
>JARGGF010000551.1 GCA_029210905.1 Bacteroidales bacterium
TTTTTTCAAAGCAGTTCCCATGGCAATTGGTCTTGCAGCATCGGTGACAGCACCAATTTTTACAGCAAAACTTGTGCGTTTTTTTATATCTTCATCCGTTATTATATGAATGTCGAGCAGTCCTTCGGTAAAGTAACCGGTTTTTAAAAAGTTTGTGTGACTAAGGCTTAAACTCCAACCTTCGAGCCAACTCTTCAAATCGCTAAGCTGCTGCTGATTACCAATAAAATGTATCAATATATCAATATCACTTGCAGGGCCAGCTGTAGCATTTTTAGTACTTCCAAAAATATAAAACCCTTTCACGCCAAAGCGTTCCGGATTCAAAACCGATGCAATGGCCTCTGTTGCTCTAAGGCGCCAATGCCAATGAGGTTCGATTTCCCGTATTTTTTGTGCATTTTCAGCGTTATCTTCCTGTTTTTGAATTCCTTCCTGATCTTCTTCAGCAATAATGGCCAAGGCTTCTTCCTGATCTCCATTCATGTACACCTTAACCACATTTCCACTTGTAACCTCCTTAACATCAATCACTTTAACTACCTCCTTCAAGAAAGCAAAATCAGGAAGAATACTTTCCAACACATTATTAGACAGGCCAAAAAAATCATTATTAAAATAACTCTGTCCATCATCAGGATAGAGCGGCAGATAACGAATGTTGGCCTCAACCAAATCCTGGAAAAAATGGGTCCCAAAGGATAAATCGGGAACATATTCATTCTTTTGTTGTGCTATTTCAATGAGCATCGCAGTATTACTAATATCAGAATAGCTTACATTTACACCCAGTTTTATATCACCACGACTCCCCCATCTTCCGGGCCCCATTAAAATAAATTGCTGCCGGGGTAATATTTTATTCAGCCGGCCAATTAAACGGCCCACTTTAATCAGATCATCATAATCTTTAATATTTCCATAATTTTCTGGACTCACATAAACAATATGCGTAATATTAGGCACATATCCATTTGATACATAGCGATTTGCTGAAAACAGAATCTTTTTATTTGTGATATTAACCGGAATAGGTTTTGGTTTCATCTGTGTTGCAGCACTCTGACTTCGGCATTGCAATAAATAAAAATCTTTACCATCGTGGGCAAATTCAACATCAACAGGATGCCCATACTTTTCCTGAAGTAATTTTAAAATGGCGTCAACTTGCTTTACAAACGGGCTTTTTGATATTAAACCATTAAAGGTAACCACAATATCCTCTTTGCTATAATCAACACCAAAAGCTCTGGGCGATTGTATGTAGTTGTCTTTAATTACAGATATTAAATTATTAAGATAGGGATATTCGTTCCCATACTTTTTAATTAACTCATAAAAATCAATAGTTTCAAAATTTTCAGTTTCCAAATTAACTACATCAATACTTTTGGGAGAATACTTAACTATCTCGTCAAAAGAAACATTTACCCGCAGTTCTGGTTGTCCTGGAGCAATTAATATAGGATAGTCCTTACTTACCCTATCAACAGCACCTGTCCCCAAACCGGGTACAATTCTAATCAGTCCATCCTCTCTGTGAATGCGCGAGGACCATCTAAATTCATTGTAACTAAAGGCTACTCCTGCAAATGCGGGGAAAAAATATGGCCCTACTTTTGAGCCTACCACTTCCTGAATCATGATGCCCATTTCCTCATGGTAGTCTATCAGGTTTCGTTCCATCCGGTACTCCACAGGATCGGGACTGAAAATAGAGGCATACACTTCAGCAATGGCATCAATTAATTCTGACAGACGCTTTTTTTTGGAACCCTGGTTGGATATAAACAGACTTTTGTACTTTCCGGCAAAGGCAGTCCCTAAACGATCTTCAAGCAAACTGGAACTTCGAACTATCAAAGGTACTTCACCAAAATCGTCAAGTGCCAGTGACAAACCTTTAACAATCTCAGGATCAAAAGCTGAATTTTTGAATACATGCACCACATAAGGATACTCTTGTCTGACCTGACCAATATCTTTATATTTTTGCTCAATGATATCTTCCAGCTTATTATAGCTCATGAAATTAAGCAAGGTATCAGAAGTTAAATACCAGGTTTTTGGGGTTTTTATGTCCTTAAATAATTCATTAATATTTACTGATTTTTTGAGAATTTGTTTAGCCAGAAAAAGACCCGAACTTTTTCCACCCAGCCGGCCATGACTATTCATTGGAAAGATAATACGGTGCAAAAGTTCACTAAAATCATCCAGCTCCAAAAATTCTTTGGCAATGTTTATGAAGTGGAGCTCGTCGTTTAATAGCCTTCTTATCAGTTCTACCCTGAAACTGATTTCACGAGAATTGGATAAATGCAAGCCCTGTGGGGCAAGATGATGATACCGTTCCACCGCCCTGCTAATATCTGATAATGAGGCACCTGTATTGTGCAGTATGTCAACTAAAAATCCTGATTGATCTTCCTTTATCCATTTCTGGATATTATCAAGAATATCCTTTTCACTTAAATATTTTGCGCTAATTTCGAATGTGTTATAGCTGAGCTCCATGATATCGCCCCCAGAAATTCCTTTCCCTGGCTGGTTAATTTCTTTTAGCCATTCACTTTCTTTTTCAATGAGCGGACTAAAAAATTCAAGCAGTTGCTCCGTCTCTTCTACCCCGAGCAGGCATAGATACGTCACCATTTTTCTGGAAATTCGAATAAATAATTTAGGATCTGTCTTTTTGAGCAGCTCAAGTATAATTTCCCATTCGGTTTTTTGTTCCTTTTCAACATGTCGTCTTTCTTCAAAAACCGAGCGTAATCGCAAGTGCAACAAGTAAAAACCTAATTGTTCGGCAATGGTATTGATCAATTTTCGCTCTTCCTTTAAAAAAGGGCCTTCATCTGCAATTGGCCGCTCTGCCAGATAGAAAACTGCAATTTGACCTAATGCTTCCTCCTGGACCATAATGTTTGAAACCAGTTTCCATTCACTTTCTTCAAAATCGGAAGATTTATGCACATTGCCTGAATAGGAAATTTTTGCCTGGCAAACATCAGGAAATTGCCAGCCAGGAGGAATGGCCCTGAGTATTCCTTCAAAAACCTCTTCTATTTGAAGTGATGAATCATTAAGTAGCTCCTGAACTTTATATAAGCAATTAAGTTCCTTTGCTCTTTCTTTTAGGTCGTCAAATAATTTATCCAAGGATTTATGGCTCATAGAAATTTTCGAATTGTTTGTTAATTACACCAAAACCTGTTCTTCCATCAACTCGTATTTCAATCGGTAATGAAAGTTTTACATGTTTAAGAAATTCTGTTTCTTTAACAAGTGGCTGTTGATTTAACCATTCCCAATCAACCTTATAATCACCATTAAAAGGTATTGAAAAATAACTTACCCCCAGGCTTGTTAAATTATGAAAAAAATGTGACCCCTGACTTAAATCAACATTCACTCCTTCAAGGGAAGCTTCCACAATTGCCCGAACGCCAGAAATTTGGCCCCAACTAACCGGTATATTCATAAAAGGATCGGAACTACCCCAACGTCCAAATCCTATTAGGAGGTATGGTGATTTATTATCAACTAAGGTCTCATTGATGGCCTCAAGTTCCATAGCTATTTCACGCGTCCTTTTCCCATCAAAACTTTCAGGTTTAACATACACAATGTCTTTTACACATCGCCATATACCATTGCCAAGAACCGATTCAGAAGAAACAAGAACCTGTTCACCAAGCAATTCATCTTTTTCTAGACTAACCTCACCTGTTGCAACAACCATTGGCCTAACCTGTAGAAAACCAAAACGATGAGGCCTGCCTTTGTGTAAGCTCATTGCAAATTCTATTTCTACAGCTTCATCCAGGGCTCTTTCACATGCAGCTATCAGCCTCTTTATTAACTCATTAAGCAATATTTCTTCATGTTTTAGAATTAGTCCAAAATTGATTAAAACCGGTCCATCAGGACTAATTCCAACGTCCAGTCTATCAGATGACCAGCTATATGTTGAAGCTATATATTTCATATTGCCATGCGGTATGGCTTCGTCGATATCCATTAGTAGTAAAAACTCTTCCTCGTTAATAGGATCGTAAGCCGGAAGCTCTCCCATATTAATTCCATAGAATTTTGTCTGGGTTTGATTTAACATTTCACGAATTGATCCATAAGGAGGGCTCAAATTAGGATATGCCGGTGAAAAAGCCCAGGTTTTGCCTCCATCAACAATCGTTTTTCCCAGGCCAAGCGCCAGATTAACAATCCCTTCGTTTGGCTTTGCCGGACTCATAGGATAAAAATTATAAGAGCGAACAACTCCAGAAATATCAGGATAATACACTTTTTCATGCTTTTGACCAACTACCTCCTGTATTATTAATGCCATTTTTTCCTCAAC
>JARGGF010000552.1 GCA_029210905.1 Bacteroidales bacterium
TTTTTTAATATTCAAACTTTTCTTTTAAATAAATCCTTTATTCTTTACACTAATTTTTCGAATTGTCCTTTGTAAGATATTTATCCAATAAGTTTTGGAGTTTATCTATTGAATAAGGTTTTGTAAGAATTTCACTAAAGCCAGCGGATTGAATTTCATCGCCGTATTCATTAGGATTGTGTGCGGTTAAGGCTACAACCGGCATATTTCTTACAGGATCTTTCATTTGCTTTCGAATGTATCGAACCGTCTCAAGTCCATTCATAACAGGCATTTCAATATCGAGGAGCACCATGCTAAAAGCTTCTTCCTGCAGCAAATCTATTGCAGCTTGTCCATTGCCTACTGATTTTGAAGCTAGTCCAAGACCTTCAAGGGCAGAACTTAATAAAAGTCGGTTTGAAAAAATGTCATCAACAATTAGGATTCGTTCAGGGTTGGTTTCCATTAATAAACTTATTCAACATTAATTTAAATTCTCATTTTCTTCATTCTCAGAACGCTGTTCACCATTTTCCTGCATTTCTGAATTCTCCATTTCAATTACTGGTTCCTCATCCAAATTTTCCTCTTCAAGGGTTTCCTCCATATTTTCAACTTTATGATTTTGTTCATTAAGCTCTTTCTCGACCAGCTTGTTTAATGATTCAATCTCCTTCTTTTTCCAATGTCCAACGGCTAATTTATTGATCTCATCTTTGGCTTTTTCAATTTCATTTACCAAATTTTCATTATTTCGTTTTTCAGATAGAAGCTGCAATTCGTCTTTTTGCTTAAGCAGCTCCAGGTAATTATTTGCCAACACCTTGGCTTTTATTTTTTGCTTTTTATATTCAATCTGCTTTTCATATTCCTCTTTTTCAATTAATTCATCGTAGGGGCCGCGACGCGACAATAATTTCACTATTATTGGTGAGGCCTCAATGAGGACAAATAGTAAAAAAATAAACCAACTGGCATATTTTACCGTAACATTTTTCTCCGCCAATGCAGACATAGCCTCAAAACGAGCCAACAAACCATCGGCATTTTTTATTTCGGAATTGCTTTTTGATAGCTGGGTTTGTTTTTGAGTTTCGAGCTGAGCAATAAGTTCTTTGTTTTGCTCTATTCTATTATTGTTTAATTGTTTGAGCTCCAACAATTCCTTATCAATTTTATCATATTCTGCTTTTTTTTCCCGATAAACATTTCCCTTCCCAATTCTGGAGGTTGGGCTTCTGCCTTCAGCTTCTTCAATAACCATTTTAAAGAGCTCATTTCTTAGCTGCTCTTTTTTCTTAATCTCATTTATGAATGTTTCATTTTCCTGCTTAAGCTCGCTAATTTGCTTAAATTCAGTATCAGTAAGTTTATTATATTCAATACTATTTTCTGATTGGATGCTCTGTAGCATACCATTTATTTCCTTCTCAAATAATTTTAGTTCCAGCGGTCGTGAAATAACAATTGCCAATAGTATCGCAAGTATAATTCTTGGAATAGAAAACATTAGTTCAGAAAAAAAACGCTCTTCTTTTTTTAGGCTTGCAACAATATACCAGTCTAGAAAAAAAATCAATATCCCCCAAAAAATTCCAAATATTATGGCAAGGGGTATGGAATCAAAAATGACAAATAGCGCATATGATCCTGTTATTGAAGCCATTATGCCTGTAAGGAAAACTATAATTCCAATACCGAAAAATTTATTGTAATCAGTTGGGCAACTTCTCAATAAATATAAACGCACGCCTGAACACCAGCAAAAGAAACGGTATAAGGGACCAAGATTATATTTGTGGGGTATTTCAATTTGTTTATTTGATAATTTGTCCATCTTACTTCACTTCATCTTTTTATACTAACCGGTTAGAATTTTTTTCGGAAACCTAATACTTGCATAGCAATTTTATCAAGTGGCAAAGTATAATTTGCGGCACCCAGCTTAATTGCCTCCTTGGGCATACCAAAAACAACACAAGAAGCCTCGTCCTGTGCAATTGTTTGAGCACCTGCCTCTTTCATTTCAAGCAAGCCTTTTGCGCCATCATCACCCATGCCAGTCATTATTACACCTATTGAATTACTTCCTGCATAAACAGCAGTTGAGCGGAATAAAACGTCAACAGAAGGTCTGTGTCTGTTAACCAACGGCCCGTCTTTAACTTCAACATAATATCTTGCCCCGGATCTTCTGAGTAACATGTGTTTGTTTCCCGGTGCTATTAATACTTTTCCCTGAAGTACCGAATCACCATCCTCAGCTTCTTTAACATGTATTTTACAAATTTCATTTAACCGATCGGCAAAGGAACGTGTAAAATGCTCAGGCATATGCTGAACAATTATCACCCCTGGTGCATCCACGGGCAATGCTTCCAAAAATACCCTAAGTGCCTCGGTTCCACCCGTAGAAGCTCCAACTGCAACCACAATGTCTGTTGTTTTCGGCAAACTTTGAGTCCTTACTTTTGGTATAACTGCATCAGCAGATAATTTTGGTTCAACGGCCATTTGTCTGACATTTGACTTTCTTTTCAAACGAGAAATAGCAGCGGCTTTAATAATATCACATAGTTTAATTTTCGATTCCTCAATGGATTGTTTCGAATGGAACTGAGGTTTGGTAATAATCTCAACAGCACCATATTCTAAGGCTTTTAAAGCAGTTTGAGTGCCTTTCTCAGTCAAACTTGAAATTACTACAACCGGAATTGGATGCTGAGACATTATCTTTTTAAGAAAAGTCAGCCCATCCATTCTGGGCATTTCAATATCCAGGCTTATTACATCGGGCACTTCCTTTTGTATTTTTTTTGCAGCTATATAAGGATCACTAGCCGTGCCCATCACCTCAATTTTAGGGTCGGAATTAAAAATTTCAGCCAGTGCGTTTCGAACAATTGCTGAATCATCAACAATAAGTACCCTGATTTTATCCATTAAATAGTATATTTTTATAACAAATCTATAAAATTAATGCAAATATTACAATTATTAAAGATGCGTAGGAATAACTTCATTCCTTCCAGAACACTACCTATTTATTCTGATTACCGACATATTTTTGCCTAACTTCACCACTAAAGGTATCAAATAAAATTTTACGTCCATATCTGCCACCCAGACTGGATGCCACAATAGGAATATTCTCCTCATGTAAAAGATCTTTTGCTATACTAATATTTCTTTCACCAATCATAAACTGACTAATATTTGTACTGATTATTTCTGCCCCTCCAAAAACCTTTGCTTTTAAATTAGCCCTGTTACTTCCAAGCGACACAATATTATCGATGAGTTTTTTTATTGCAATATTCCCATATCTTGGTGAAGCCAGTCCCTGACCATTCCACAATGGAAGCATAAAATGGTTCATCCCACCGATTTTCAGCACTGGATCATACAAACACAAAGCCACGCAAGAACCTAATATAGTGGTGATTACATATGGCTGTTGATTAATAAAAATTGCACCCGGATATAAAAAATGTGTAGGTCTCTCCATTCGCCTATTGGTTAAAAAATTTCATCATCACCAAAAATAAGCTCATTCCCATCAGCTGAAAATGCTTCAGGGACCACATCCGTTTGCGGAATACTTATCGTAAAGGTGGTCCCTTTGTTTTTCTTACTTTCAATTTTAATATCACCATCAAGAAAATCTAATAGTGCTTTATTTATGGAAAGACCTAAGCCATGTCCTCTGTTTAAAGAATTTATTCCACTGTCAAGCCTTTTAAACCTGTCAAAAATTATTTTTTGATTTTTAGCAGAAATACCAATTCCATAATCTCTAACTGATATGAAAAGAACATTTCCTTCAACCCATCTCTTTATAACAATTTTATTGTTTTTACTAAATTTAATGGCATTATCAATCAGATTTGATAAAATTCGTTTAAGTTTTTCCGAATCAATTTTAAAAATAAAATCATCGTTGGCGGGTTTTGTTTTTTTAAACTCAAAAGTTAATTGTTTCTTTGCTGTTTCGGGCAAAAACGACTCAAGCGTTGCTTCAATCAGTAAATCAACTTTAACATTTGAAACTTCCATAAACAATTCACCAGCTTCAATTTCAGCGGCAGTGAAAATATTTTTTAGCTGAAAATCAAGATTAAAGGCTTCGGAGTGGATTAAGCTAGCCATTCTCTTAACTTTATCCCAGTCACCTTCCTTAACTGACAATATATTCTTAGAAAGTACCACGATTGAAGTAAAGGGATTTACTATCTCGTTAGTGATATTTGAGATAAAATGACTTTTAAGTGCCTCTGATTCAGCTAGTTTAGAATTAACCTCTGTTAGCTCTGCAGTCAATTTCTCAAGCTTCTCTAAAGAGTTTTTCTTTTCTTCGAAGCGAAGCTTCAATTCTTCAATT
>JARGGF010000553.1 GCA_029210905.1 Bacteroidales bacterium
AGCTTCGGGTTCTGTCAAACCAAAAGACCACAAGGCATCACCTGTGCATAACTTAGGAAGGTACTTCATTTTTTGCTCTTCGGTACCAAAATGCATAATGGGTCCAATTCCAAGCGAATTATGTGCTGTTACAGTTGCTGCATGCGATCCGTCAACCCGTGCAAGCTCCTCAACAGCAATTAGATAAGCGAGATTGTCCATTCCCATTCCTCCGTACTTTTCCGGTACACGGATACCAAACATACCTATTTCGCCCATTTTTTTCGTAAGTTCTATCGAGAACTCCTCCTTTTCATCCAGCTCTTGAGCCCTTGGTTTTATTTCACGCTCGGCAAAATCACGAACGGTTTTTCTAATTAATTGATGTTCTTCTTTTTCGTACATATAGTAAATTGAGTTTGTTGTTTTTGTATTTTTTCGATGATCTTGCTGATTCTTAAATTCAGCATGGTCAAATCCGTTTTGTTATTTTGGCAGGGTCAGTAAATTTTCAGGCACTTCCACCATTTGACTTAAGAATGCTGATGCAAATGTTTTACCCTGTGCGTCAATCATTAAAGATTTTGTACCACCACCATCAAGTGATTTTTCAAGCAAAAAGTTCAGGGCTTCGATATTGTCCAGTTCATATCTTTTTACTTCACCCTTGCAAAAAGAATGGAACATTGTTTTTATCTCATCTTCAGTTAATTTATGTTTGATAAAGTCATAAATTTCAGTACTTCTGGCAATAATTCCAATATTTACAGTGTCACCCTTGTCCCCGGATCGTGCCAAACAAATCCTTTTATATGGTACTTTTACCATCTTAAAATCTTCATGTCCGGCAATTTTTTTTGTGTATTGATTATCAGTAAGTTTATGAGTTGTTTTTAGATCTTCTTCAAAGCCAGTAAGCCCGCTTATTTCAAAACTTTTAGCTATTTCACCTTCATTATTTATCAGGCTAACCCGGGATTTAACCAATGATTTATCAAGTAGTGCAGGCCAGTAGGTCATTACAGATTGCATCCTTGGACGTCCACCAGTAACTGCAACGCCAGGAGGGCCACTTAAAATTAAAGGAGCGATACTTTTTGAGAATTCTTCAATTTTTTTTGGATCAAAATCGTAAACATCCAGTTTTAATAGTACTTCATTCGCTAACTGGTTGTCCACCAAATTTTTATGGCAAGCATTGTAGCCAACCAGTTCAAGATTGTTCTTAATGAAATCGATCCCCAGGCGCTTCCAGAAAATTTCAGCAAAAGTATTTGCCTTTTGAATAGCATCAGGACCACTGATAATTATAGTTCCGGAAGCTTTATAACCATCCTCATAAGCCATGGAAACTTTATAGGTCTTAGTTGAAGGTTTACCTTTTATTCCAGAAACTTTTACACGATTTTCTCCATCTGGATTTAGATTAATAGTCTGGAAATTAGCAATTACATCAGGGCTTATGTAGGTTGTTGGATCACCCATTTCATAAACAACTTGTTCTTTTACTGTATCAATGCTAACCAGACCTCCAGTGTTTTTATGTTTGGTAACAACAAAGTTCCCATTTGCAGACATTTCAACAATTGGATAGCCAAAGTTTGACCAATCTGGCACCTTTTCCCAATCGGTAAAATTGCCTCCTGACGACTGTGCGCCACATTCAATCATATGCCCGGCAACAATACCAGAAGCAAGTTTATCCCAATCATTGTATTTCCATCCAAATTCATAAATCATTGGTGCCAGGGTTATAGATGTATCAGTAACCCGGCCGGCAATAATCAGCTGGGCACCTTCTTCCAATGCTTTTACAATGGGTTGTACTCCCAGATAAACATTGGCGCTCTGCACTTTATCTTTAATTGGAGAAAAATCTTCACCATCTTCAAGATTCTTAAAATCAGCCTTATGAGGATAAAATTCTTTAATATCACCGATTATGTTGTCCCCTTCGATAATTGCAATTTTCATACTCAGGTTCTTGGCCTTTAATCGGTTAATTACCTGTCTGCTACACTCCAAAGGGTTTATACCACCTGCATTTACAATAATTTTAACCTTCTTATCAATCACCAATTCAGCTACCTCGTCCATTTGATCAACAAAATCAGTTATATAACCCAATTTGGGATTTTTTATTTGCTGTTTTCGTAGTATGCTCATAGTTATTTCAGCAAGGTAATCAGTGGTAATGTAATCGAGTTGGCCTCCACTGAGTTGTCGTTTGAGGGCGTGCAAATCGTCCCCCCAAAAACCACCAGCATTACCAATGCGTATTTTGTCTTTCATATTAGCTTATTTTAGGTTGTTTTTATTATTTCATTTATGTTTAAATACGATGTCAAAGTTTTAAAAAAAAAAGTGTAGAAATCAGATATTCAGTGCATTAACAATAGCTTCATGAAACTTTGATAAAGTTAATCCAGCTTTTTCTTTATTCGATGTTATCCAGTTGAACCAAAACAGTTCCACTATCCACCAGTTCTCCTTCTTTTACATTGATATTCAGTATTTTAGCATCTGTTACCATGGTAATATTGTTTTCCATTTTCATTGATTCTATAACTACTACAGTGGTTCCTTTTTTTACTTCCTCACCTATTTTTGCATTAATTTTCAGCACCCTTCCTGGCATTGGGCTTATCAATTGATTACCTCCAGCAGCACTGCTGCCTGAGAAGTCTATTTCGCTTTCAATAAGAATGTTTTTTCTTTTGGCCCTATAAATTTGACCATCAAATGAAAGACTTGCTTGCTCATGAGTGTCATAGGAAATAAACAGCTGACAGAGCCTTTCATTAATCATGAATTTAATATTGTTTTGCCCTGTTTCAATAATTTTGCATACATACTTCTCATCCCTGAAAATAAATTCATAACTATCATTATTTGAGTAGTTTATCGTAACTTGATAATCTTTTTTGTTGAATGTGATAGGCAATTCAGATAGATGCCGCCAATAGGATATTTCATTCCAAACTTCATTTTTACGCACAATACCGGAGCTGTTTTGCTTCAAATCAAAAAGTAGAAAGCCCAAAAGTGGAACACTTATATTTTCATCGGCTGACTTATTTTTAATGGGCTTGATAATTTTTTCCAGGTTTTGATCGCAATAGGAAGTTGATATCTTGTTATCAGTAAAATCTTCATTATAAATGAGTTCTTTGAGGAACTGAATATTTGTATACACCCCATGAACAATATAATCCCCGAGACAACTTAACATTTTATGCCTTGCTATTTCACGGCTCTCACCCCAAACAACAAGTTTGCTTATCATGGGATCAAAAAAGCTGAATACCTGGGAATTACTTGTTAATGCTGATTCAATTCTAATCATTTCACCTTCGGGAGCTTTGTAAAAGTTTACTATACCCGGTGAAGGCATAAAGTTCTCTTCGGGTTTTTCAGCATAAATTCTGCATTCAATTGCATGGCCCGTTTTAGTAATTTGATCTTGATTTAGCTCAAGTCCAAGACCCGCTGCAATTTTTACTTGCTGCTCTACTATATCAATACCTGTAATCATTTCTGTAACAGGATGTTCCACCTGGATACGGGT
Source organism: Bacteroidales bacterium (assembly GCA_029210905.1). Taxonomy (GTDB): domain Bacteria; phylum Bacteroidota; class Bacteroidia; order Bacteroidales; family NBLH01; genus NBLH01. The sequence goes on from JARGGF010000553.1 coordinate 3,548, forward strand.
GTTCATTTCAAGAAAATAGAAATTGAGATTGGCATCCACCAAAAACTCTATGGTGCCGGCATTGCTGTACTTTGCTTTTTTACCAATTTCAACTGCCGCATTACAAATATTCTCCCGAACTTCTTCATTCAAAGTAATTGAAGGTGCTTCTTCAATTATTTTCTGATAACGCCGCTGAATAGAACATTCGCGTTCAAACAGGTGGATTACCTTGCCATCTTTGTCCCCAAGTATCTGAACTTCTATATGTCTGGGATTTTCAATATACTTTTCTGCATAAACTGTCCCATTGCCAAAATAATTTAGTGCTTCGCGGCTGGTGCCTTCAAGTGCAGCTTCCAGCTCATTAGCCTGTCTCACAATGCGCATACCTTTTCCTCCGCCACCAGCTGCAGCTTTTAGTAGTATCGGAAAATCCATCTTTACGGTTTCCTTCAATAAATAATCTTTATCGCCAATTCGGTTTTCTATTGTAGGAACGCCAATGCTTTTTACAAATTGATTGGCTTCTATCTTATTGCCCATCAATTTAATAATATTTTTCCCAGGGCCAATAAAAACGATGCCTGCTTTTTCACAAGCTTCGGCAAACAATGGGTTTTCAGATAAAAATCCATAGCCAGGATGAATAGCTTCACATTTCGACTGAATGGCGATTTGAATGATTTTATTAATATTTAAATAACTGTCAGCCAGATTATCAGAACCTAGCAAGTAGGCTTCATCAGCTTGTTGTGTATGTAATGCATTACTATCTGATTGAGAGTAGATTGCAACGGTTTTTATCCGCATTTTTTTTGCAGTTCGAATCACCC
>JARGGF010000554.1 GCA_029210905.1 Bacteroidales bacterium
TAGGTGGGAAGAGTTTTGGAAAAGTTTTCATCAAATTAATTATAGAAATTGTGCGTAATATTAAAACTGCACCCATTCTTTATAATGTCAATGCTGAGCTGCACGGATGCCACTGTGCAGCTTTTTTTTATTCCACCTCAATTTTACCAATCCCCGTTTTTAAATATATCTTTAAAACAATGCCGGAATTTTCGTAAGCTTTGTTTACATATTCCGAGTTGCCTTTTTTTATAAGGTTTTTTACTTCAATTCCACCAAGACCTTTGGTTACATTGAGCATAACACCTACATTATCAGGTAAATAAATTTGGGAAAGGCCTATTCCTCCATCTAAATGAATATCAGCACTGTGCTTCCATTTACCTCGTAAATCAATTTCAGTTTTTCCAACTCCCATTACCATGTTAAAGTGTCTGATGTTCATCCCACTTAACAATATTTCACTAACGCCAGCACCCAGATTTACATCAAAATCTAGTGGTATTTCATCATTAAACTTCAGGTTCCAGACATATTTGTCATCGTCATTTATATTGTAATCCTCATTGTTAGGTTGTTTAATCTGTAAAAAACCCTTCTTATCCTTAATATTGTATTTTACCTCTGGCTTCCATTCCTGGTTTGAATATATAAATCCACCAGTCAGTAATTCGCTGGCACCGCCGGTAAGCTTTAATTTTCCTGCTGCAATTTTTAAATCAATATGTACTTCCCTTGCACCCTTTGATTTAATTACTACCACATCTTTTTTGATTTCAGAATCGGATTCATCATTTTCATACATAATTTCTTCCATTTTTTCTTCCAGCTCATTAAAATCAGTAGTAACTAATTCTTTATCAGCATCCTGATTTTCAATTCCATCTTCAACAAATTGATCCTCATCACTTTGTTGTTCATCACATGAAAACGCTAGAAATACCAATAATGTAAGTGTCAGTAAAAAATTGAGTAGTTTCATTTTTTTCAGGTTTTATTTTGATTCAATATTAGGTTTCTTTTTCCGTTTAAACAAATTCCCAATCCATGAGAAAAATCTTCCAAACATGCCCTTTTTCTTTACCTGCGAATTTGAAGTGTCCGTTTTATCAGGATTGACTTTCTTTAATTCTTTAGCTCTTTGTTCTTCTTCTTTCTTCTCTGAGTCAATAAATTTTTTCAATTCCTCGTCAGAAATATTTGAGAATATGAGGTTTACATCTTTTGCATCAACTAAAATAATTTTATCTTTATTTACGTCATCGTTTAATATTTTCTTGGAAAGATCGTTTAGAATATACCTTTGAATGGCTCTTTTTACGGGCCTTGCACCAAATTGGGGTTGATAGGATCTTCGGGTGAGCCAGAGAACTCCTTTTTGAGAAACATGTATACTTATTTCTTGCTGTAAGAGTTTCTTTTTCAAGCTGTTTATTTGTAATTCAACTATCTTTTTTATTTCAAATACAGTTAATGGGGTAAACATGATAATTTCATCAATCCTGTTAAGGAATTCAGGAGCCATTCTTTCTTTTAGTACCTTTGAAACATCTTCTTTTGCCCTGCGTATCATCTCAGCACGGTTGGCATTGTTCAGCTTTTCAAAGTGTTCCATTATTTTATCCGAACCTGCATTAGAGGTCATAATTATAATGGTATTCTTGAAATTTACTGTCCTGCCTTTACTGTCAGTAAGCCGGCCATCGTCCAATACTTGCAATAAAGTATAAAATACATCCTTATGGGCTTTTTCGATCTCATCAAAAAGAATTACGGAATATGGCTTACGCCGGACGGCCTCAGTTAGCTGGCCTCCTTCATCATATCCGACATATCCCGGAGGGGAACCAATCATTCTTGCTACAGAATTTTTTTCCTGATACTCTGACATATCAATACGGGTCATAGAATTTTCATCATCGAATAAAAACTCGGCAAGGGCTTTTGCCAATTCCGTTTTTCCAACTCCTGTGGTACCCAGAAAAATAAACGAACCAATTGGTTTTTTGGAATCGTGCAATCCCGAACTACTCCGGCGAACTGCATCTGAAACAGCAACAATGGCTTCGTTTTGACCAATTATCCTTTTATGGAGCTCAACTTCGAGGTGCATTAATTTTTCCCGCTCGCTCTTTATCATTTTTGTAACGGGAATGCCTGTCCAATTGGCAATAATTTCGGCAATTAATTCCTTGTCTACAAATTCCCTTGCCAAAACAATATCAGAAGGATTATTCAACATTTCAGTTTGCCTTTTTTTTAGCTTTTCGATGGCCTCTGGTAACTTAACATACTTAATATCAGCAACTTTATCAAATTGTTCTGAATTTTCTAATTGTGTGACTTCAAGTTTTAAATTATCAATTTCTTCGCGCAAGCCTACAATATCAGCAATAGCTTTTTTCTCAGATTCCCAAATGGCCCGAAGTTTGGTCCTTTCATCTTTTAAATTGACTATTTTTTCATGGATAATTTTCTCAGCGTTCTCATCTCCTTCTTTCATCACCATACTTTTTTCAGTCTGCAACTGAACTATCTGCCTTTCAACCTCATCAATCTCTTCAGGCAAAGAATTCATTTCAAGCCGCAATTTAGCGGCAGATTCATCAATTAAATCAATGGCCTTGTCTGGTAGAAAACGATCAGTTACATAGCGTTTTGAAAGCTCAACAGCGGCAATTATTGCTTCGTCTTTTATCTGTACTTTATGGAAATTCTCGTACTTTTCCTTAATCCCTCTTAGGATAGAGATGGTATCATCAACACTTGGCTCGTTAATTATCACCTTTTGGAACCTACGCTCCAGAGCCTTGTCCTTTTCGAAATATTTTTGATACTCATCAAGGGTAGTGGCACCTATGGCTTTCAGTTCACCACGTGCCAACGCAGGCTTTAAAAGATTGGCTGCATCCATAGACCCTGCCCCCTTCCCTGCACCAATCAGCAGGTGAATTTCGTCAATAAAAAGAATAACATCTCCTGCAGCATATTTTACCTCTGCCAGAATAGCTTTCAGGCGTTCTTCAAATTGTCCTTGCTTACTTGCACCGGCAATTAACGAACCCATGTCAAGGGCATAAATTCGGCTTTTCTTAAGATTCTGCGGTACATCACCTTTCACAATCCGATGTACAAGTCCTTCAATTACAGCAGTTTTACCCACTCCAGGATCACCAACAACAATTGGGTTATTTTTACGCCGCCGTGAAATAATTTGTAAAATTCTCCGAATTTCTTCCGTACGGCCAACAACAGGATCAAGTTTACCTTCCTTTGCCTTATCATTTAGATTAACCGCATATTTATTCAGGTTTTCAAACTCTTCCTTATTTACCTGGTCCAGTTCAACACCTTTTCTAAGCTCCATAATGGCAGCCTCAAGCTTAGCCTGGTTAATCCCTTTTTCTTTCATTAAGGAGGCCACTAAATCACCTGTAACTAATATTCCGGCAAAGATGTGTTCAATAGAGATGTATTCATCACCAAGGCTTTTAGAGATTACCTTTGCGGTGCGCAAGGATTTTTCAACATGTTCTGAAACCATCAATGTTTTTCCTTCTTCGAGCAAAGGATAGTTGTTTACCACCTGGTTTATTAGCTGGGCAAATGCTGCAATATCCACATCCATCTTCCTGAGGATGAATGGGGTAACGTTTTTATCAACTTCAATTATTCCAGATAAAATGTGGCCATTCTCAATCGCTTGGTGTTTTTTTTCTTTGGCAATGTCTGAGCCTTTTCTGAGGGCTTTCTGGGTTAGTATCGTAAAGTCTTTATAGTCCATCTTCAGCTATAGAAATAGATTAATGATATTTTGCAGAAATATACAAATAATCAGTTGAAAAAGGTGAAAATGGTGAAAATTAATTTCTAAAAAACCAGAAAAATAATCCTACATCTATTATATTTTAATCCCTATAACCAAAATATCATCCAATTGTCTGTGAGGTTCACCATCTTCATTTTTAAAAGATTGCCAATAGTTAAGAAAATCTTCCAGTTCCTTCTTCTGCTCTTCTGCCGGTTTTTGATGATTTTTTAATAACAATTCTTTAAATCGTTTGGTCATTAATTTAGTACCTTTTTCGCCCCCGAACTGATCGATATAACCATCAGAAAAGATATAGTAATTATCCCCCTTCTTCATATCAATAATATGGTTGGTGAAACTTCCACGATCTTTAACATAAATTCCAACTGGCATCCTGTCTGCATCATACTTAATTATTTGATTGTCGCGAATTAAGAGTAATGAATTAAATGCGCCTGAAAATTCCATTTGCATTTTTTCAGTATCAAGTATACAAAGCGCCATATCCATTCCATCTTTGGCTTCATTATCCTTTCCTGTCTGCCTTAATGATTTTTTTATATTCTCTTT
>JARGGF010000555.1 GCA_029210905.1 Bacteroidales bacterium
CTATTGTTCCGGATAGATTATAATAGCATTGATTTCTTTATTAAGCAAATTTTTCTTGTCTGTTAAAGTCTCATAGTGTTTATCATATGAAATCGTGTCTTTTCTTGAATGTACAAATATGAGTAAGTCAGTTGAACGATACCTTTTTTTAACAGCGATATCCTCTTCTGAAGCTAATTTGAAATAATTTGACAAATTATTTTTTTTGGCATGAATATTTATTTGATTTATGGTTGACTCACTCTGGCAGCTAACATTTATAATAGTCTGGAGCTTTTTTGCCATAAAAACTATGGTGTCGAGCCAAAGTAAAAATCCCTTTTCATATTCGGCATTTTGCGGACAAAAAAGATAAATTGCCCTTGTATTTTTTAGTAAAGTTGATTCTTTTACCACAATTACCATCCGCTCGGTTTTTTTTAGTAGTTTGTTTAAAACTGTACCAAACAGAATATGGAAAGGAGTGTTATGATCATTCCAGCCAATAATAATGGAATTTGCCAGCAATTCTTTGCAGGCACGCACAATGCCATCAGTTACATTGCTGTCGATACGGGAGCTGGTTTCAAATACCAGATCTGTATGAAAGGAGTCTATAACTTTTTGTACAATTTTTTGATTTTCAAATATTTTTTCTCTGATGTTTTCGCGGTTGGTAAAAATGGTAAGAGGATAAACAGGGCTTGTATCTTCGATATCTTTTATGAGTAAGGCAAACTCAAGCAAACTTTTCATGTTGATAGGATTGGCCATTGGAACAAGTATTTTTTGGTGTATTTTCACCTCCGCTGAAAGTGTATTGTTTTCTTTTAGCAGGATGTCTTTTCCTGCTTTTTGGGTTATATAAGAACTCGCAATACTTGTTACCAGAATAAGGATGACTGTAGCATTTAAGATAGTATCATCAAGCATACCAATATTATAACCCACAAGAATTATAGCAATGGCCGATGCTGCGCGCGAAACGGTTAATCCAAAAATGAGATTCGATTCAACTTTTGAGGTTTTAAGCACTATCCTCGATAGCAATGACACCAGGTATTTACCAATAAATGCAACGGCAATTACCACTAAAAGGGAAAAAATTTGTTTGGGCTGATCTACATATGTTTTAAAATTGGCCAGCATACCAATGGAAATTAAAAAAAATGGAATAAACAGGTTGTTGCCAATAAATTCAATTCGTTTATATAGCGGAGAGGTGTTTATGATTTGCCTGTTTAATACCAGTCCACTGAAAAAAGCTCCAAGAATGGGTTCTATTTCCAATAAGAAAGCTATAAGTGAAGAAAACATTAACATAAACAGGACAAATATATATTGTACGCCCAGGTCTCCCTCGTACTTTGTGAGGAAGATTCGGGATATCTTTGGAACGATGAAAAAGACCACCCCAAAAAACACCAAAAACTTAAAGCCCAAAATTAGCAACATTTTTTGCTCAAAACCTTCCAGCGCAAAGTTTGTAACCAGTTCCATGGCTACAAGTGCCAGAATATCAGCAATAATTGTGGCACCCACTACAATAGTCACTACCGATTTATTCACTATTCCCAGCTTTCCCAGTATTGGATAGGAAACAAGTGTGTGCGATGAAAACATGGATGCAATTAACCACGATGCCAGGGTTTCATAATCCAACAGGTATTTGCAAACAACAAAACCCAGGAGTAATGGTATAATGAAAGTGCTTAGTCCAATAAATCCGCTTTTTATTTTATTTACTTTAAAATCAACCAGGTCAATTTCAAGTCCGGCCAAAAACATCAGGTACAGTAAACCAATTGTGCCAAAAAGGCTGAATTCCAAATCAGGAGAAAGAAGGCTGATCCCGTTTGGTCCGATAATGGCCCCACTAATTAATAACCCCACAATAGAGGGTATACGGATGCGCTCAAAGATAACCGGCCCAATAAGTATAATAAAGAGTACAAGTGCTATGATTATAATTGGCTCCGAAATAGGTATGGTAATAGATAATAGGTGCATATTTATTTTTATTCGTTGTATTTGTGCGAAGATACAAAAGTTAGCATTATCTTCTCCAAAACGATTTACTGAATAACATAAATACCGTGTATATTTCCAATCTGCCAACTATCATTAAAAATGAAAGGATTATTTTACTTAATGCAGGCAAATGTGCAAAATTACCAACCGGACCAACTGAGCCCAATCCCGGCCCAATTCCTGCCATACAAGTGGCTACAGAACTTGCAGCTGTTTGGCCATCTACACCATTAAATACCAAAAGAAGGCTTCCTGCCGCAAAAATCAATAAATAAACCGTAATAAATGTCATAATTGAACTGTTCATTTCTTCACTTACTTTTGCTTTATTTAGCCGGACAACTATTATGGCTTTAGGTGAGGCCAATTTACGAAATATCCTACCAATATTTTTAAATAGAAGCAGGTGTCTTGCCATTTTTATCCCTCCTGCTGTTGAACCGGTACTGCCGCCCAGGAACATGGCAAAGAAAATAATCAGCCAGGCATATAGCGGCCATTGCATATAATCAGCAGTTGCGTAGCCCGTGCAGGTTACAATAGAAATTACCTGGAAAAATGCTTCGCGAAACGATTCTTCCAGTGGTTTTTGCATATTAAAAAATAATGTGGCTGTAATTAGGGTTCCCAGCCCAAAAACCATCAGTAAATAAAACTTCAGTTCATCATTTCTTTTAATTTTTTTAAACTGCCTTTTAAGAAAGTAATAATGAATAACAAAGTTGGTCCCGGCCAGCAACATAAATATCATTACAACATATTGAATGTAGGGTGAGTAACCGGCAATACTGGTATTTTTTGGTGAAAACCCACCAGTTGCGATAGTCCCAAAAGCATGGCAAACACTTTCGTAAAGGTTCATTCCTCCCAAAAGCAGTAAAGCGATTTCGGCAACGGTAAGTATAAGGTAAATAACCAATAACCTGAAGCCTACTGATTTTATTCGAGGCTGTATTTTTTCCTGTAACGACGATTCCAGTGTAAACAGCTGGTAGCCACCAATCTGGAGAGAAGGCATTACTACAATTACCAATACAATTATTCCTATACCCCCGATCCAATGAGTAAGGCTGCGCCAGAAAAGTATCGATTTGGGTAAGGCTTCAATATCTGTCAAAATAGATGATCCTGTGGTAGTAAAGCCTGATACCGATTCAAAAATTGCATCAATAACAGATGGAATTGTCCCTGAAAAAAGATAGGGCAGACTTCCTATTAGTGAAATCAATAACCACGAAAATGTGACTGCAAAATATGCATCTCTTTTTTGAATTGGCATTCCATTTTCTTTGGCAGGTTTTAATTTTGTTAGTATCCATCCAAACAAAAATGCAAGAGACGCCGAAAGCGCAAAAGGCCATATAGCTTCTGAATATATTAAAGCAATTAAAATTGAAAATAACAAAGCAAAACCAACAATAAATAAATTTTTGCTTATAACTTTATATGCAATCCTGAAATTAATAATATTATTAGCCATATAAGTTTACTCAAATTATTTGTGTGCTTTTTTCTAGCACAAAATTCTAATTTATTTTATAAAAACGTAACTTTATTACTGATAAATTTTGGCAGGGTCACAAATAAAAATAAATCAGATGAATTATTTTGAAGAATATCTACGCTAATTAATTTATAATAGTGCTTCAACCGGATGTTATTCCATCAAACAAAGTTAATATTGAGCCTTATGAAAATTTAATGGAAGCCTGCAAAATGCTAACTTAAATTGTATAATCCATCATGCTATTTGTTCCTTAAATTGGGCATTTTAATTTTTTTTACCAATTGTTAAGCTTTATTTCGCTAAAAGAGTCATACCTTTGACTTTCGTCATTGAGCGGGCTGATGAAAAAAATACACCCCTTTGGTTGATGCAGGGCAGGTTTAGTGGGATTAATCCTTTTTTACTTTCCAAAAAGTATTGGCTAATACCAATTGGGAAATTTTACTTTTAATTAAAGACAACAAAAACATAAAATATGCAAAAAATGCACTCCTTTCACATCCCTGTAATGGGAATTGGCTTTACCATTGATACACCACTTAAGGTTTCAAAATATGGGATTAATTCCGTGATTTCTTTAGTTGATGACATTTTGCTCGAAAAACTAAGGAAAGTATATTGTGGAAAATATAAAATACCTTATCAGGAAATTACTGAACAAACTGCTGATTATCGGGCTGAACGAATTAAATCGTACTTAAATTTAATCAACGATTTGGCTAAAAAGAAATTTGAAGAATTTAAAGGTCAGCCTAAAGTTGTTGATAACCTTAGTATTTTTGTGCAGGCGGCTTTAATGCGCGACGAAGCTTTGGATCACGTTCTATTATCTGGTCCT
>JARGGF010000556.1 GCA_029210905.1 Bacteroidales bacterium
AAGCAAAAAAAGAATAACATTATAAAAATATCTATTTAAAATTCAAGTAAAATATTAAATATCAGGCAATAATAAGCAAAGGTACAAACAGCAGTTCCTTAATAATTAGCTATGATGCCACCAGTTAATCTCAGTAAGTCGTTGTAAGAGGCTATCAGGTAATAAATAGCTTCTAACTTATCAAAGGATGCGTAAATATATGACACCTGTATATCTCTATAATTGAATGAGTTAATAGCTCCGGAATTGAATTTGTCTTTGGCAATTTCAAGGTTAAGCTGCTGACTTTTTACATTTTCATCAGCCACCCGATAAAGCTGTTTTCTTGCATTATAAAGATCGAAGATAGCCAATAACTGATTATTAAGGCTTAATTCCAAATCTTTAATTTGAAGCTCACCGATTTCTTTCTCAATTTGTGCATTTTGGATATTTTTACGCCGATTCCACCCATTAAAGATGGTATAGTTAAGGCTAACTCCCGCAAATGCACCATAAGAACTTGTTGTATTTGATGTTTCTCCTACAATTCCATATCTTCTGTTTAAATTATCAACCCCTGCATTTAAAGACAGGCTTGGATACAAGCTGCTTTTTTCCAGTTTAATATTATTTTCCAATAAGGATTGATTAAGGTATTGCAATTTTAAGGTTTTGTTGTTGGAATACATTGCGTCCTTGATATCCTTATAACTAAATTCTGTTAATGCGGCTTTAAATTCATCAGTTGGATTATAGACAATATAAGAAGTATCTGCCATTAGTTTATTAAAATTCCTTATTGCGTTATCAAGATTTAGTTTTTGGAGAATATAATTACTTGAATCACGCAGAAATGCGTCTTTTACCTGCAAGACATCAAACGTTACAGCACTGCCTAATTCTTTTCTTGATTGAACATATGCATATCTGTCTTGAGATAAGGTCATTATATCCATTAGAACTTTAAGTTTTTCCTGTTGGAGCGAGATGTCATAATATCCCAATACTATGCTTAAAATGGTGTTTTCAATTTGCACCTGCATACTTTCTTCTGATATCTTTCTTAATTCCTCTAGATTTCGTTTTGTGGTTTGAATTGCAAAACCATTAAATAAAGTCCAGTTTAGATTAACAGCAGGGGTGAGGGTATTGGTATTTGATTGAGTTCTTCCGTCTCCTGTTTGTGCCGGTGTATCATCATATCTGTTATTTTGGTTTAAGCTGAAATTTATGTTAGGAAGTCGTCCTGCCCTTCCCCAGGCATCATTATTTTGAGCAATTTCTACATCTTTTTGTGAGATTTTAATTTGGTAATTCCGCTCAAGGCCTTTTACCACGGCTTCGCTTAAACTTATATCAATGGAGTCTGTTGGTGTTGTAATAGTATCTGATTGTGAGAAGCTTACAATCTGCTTTCCTAAAATAAAAAGAACTATTACAATTAAGTTTTTGATATTCATTTCTAATGGATTTTATTTTTTTTCAAATTTATTCAATAATTCTTTTACTGTTTACAATTGCAGGTTCTATTTCTTCTTTTGAAGGTTTATTACCATTCCAAAGCGTTTTCCAGCCTTGCTCAATTGAGTTTCTAACCAATATTAATACCGGGAAAAACATTAAGATAAATCCGGTACCAACCAATACGCCATAAGCCAGTGAAATTGCCATAGGTTTTAAGAATTGTGCCTGAAAACTGCCCTCAAGAATAATTGGATATAAACCAATAGAGGTTGTAATGGTGGTAAGTACAATTGGCCTGAACCTGGCTAATCCTGCATTATATACTGCCTCTTCGATACTTTGTCCTTCTAATAAGTTAAGGTTGTATTTGTCAAGAAACACAATGGCATCATTCACAATAACCCCTGAAAGAGCAATCATACCCCAGGCACTAAGCAATGAAACCGGAATTCCTTCAAGTCCATGACCCCACATAGCTCCCAACCATGCCAAAGGAATCATCATGATAATGATTGCACCATGACTGGCAGATTTAAAATGAATCATTATTATCAAAATAATTATGCCAAAAGCAGTTCCAAAATAGAGCATCATTTCGCCCATAGCTTCTTCACTATCTTTTGATTGGCCCTGATATTTTGTTTTTACACCTGGAAAATAAGCATTAAGCTGGGGAATCAATTCCTTGTTAATTCGCTCCAAAATTGGAGGAACTGGGGCATAAGGATCGGTGAGGTCTGCATTTATCCTTACTTCGCGTGAACCGTTGTATCTTTGAATATTAACTGGCCCGCGTTGAATTTCGAAATCAACCAGATCGGTAAGAGGGTATTCACCTTTAGGTGTTTTAATCTTCATTTTTTCCAATTGGCCAATACTTTGCCTGTCACCTTTAGGAAAACGGACCCAAATTCTTAATTCATCCCGTCCACTTTGTAACCGTTGTGCCTGTCCACCAAAGAAACCCTGCCTTATTTGGTTACTGATGGAGGCGTGGTTTAAGCCCAGAAAGTAAGCTTTAGGTTTGAGTTTTAATAAAATCTCAGGCATGCCTGTTGCATCATTATCTGTGACATTTATCAGCTCAGTATAGGATTTAAGACTATCTTCAAGGAATTTTTTGGCCTTTTTTAGTTCATCAAGGTTTTTACCTAACAAGCTGATAGACACTGGGGTACCAAATTGATTTTGCCCCCCAACACTAAATTTCTCAGCTTCCTTTACGTCTCCGATTTTTTCGCGAACCCTGTCAGCTATCTGAAAACTTGACACTGGTGCATCTTCCATGTCTCTCATAAAAATCATTATGGAACCTGCATGTGAGCCATTTTCATTTCCATTAAAAGAACTACCTGTGAATTTAAACATGGCCCTGATAAAGGATGAATCATTGTATTCTTTGATCAAATCTTTATCAACCTCCCAAACAGCTGCCTCAAATCTATTTAAATATTCAAGCGTTTGGTCTTCGCCATCACCAGGTTTAAAAGCCACATCGATATTAAACATATCAAATGGAATGTTTGGGAAAAAAGTAGCCTTGATAAATTGCCCTTTAAACAGACCTACAGTAATAAGCAATATACCTGCCGGAACAATAAAAGCAATCCATTTCCATTTTATTACTTTTTCAAGAATCTTACCATATATTCTGTTTTTCATAAAGTTGATGGCCCTATCAAAGAATTTCCGGATTTTAGCTTGTTTTGACTTTGCACGCAGTATATGTGGTGTTCCTACATGTGCTGGTAGGACCAGAAAGGCTTCCAGTAAAGAAAATGCCAGACTAAATATCACCACAAAGGCCATTTCGTAAAGAAATTCAAATGCCCCTGCAAGTAACATTAATGGCGAAAATGCCAATATGGTGGTAATCACCGAGGTAAGAACTGGTGCTAATACTTCAAAAGTACCATCCAATGCAGCTTTCATGGGTGATTTCCCCATTTCGAAATGAGTGAAGATGTTTTCGGCAATTACAATTCCATCATCAACCAGAATACCAACTACTAAAATCATCCCAAATAAAGAAATCATGTTTATGGTTATCCCAAAAAGAGGGGCAATGATAAACATTCCTAAAAATGAAGCTGGTATTCCCCATGCCACCCACATTGATAATCGAAAGCTAAGGAACATAGCCAGTGCAATGATCACAAGAATGAGGCCCATTAGACCATTTTTCATTAACAGTTCCAGGCGCTGGCCAAGAATTTGTAAAAAATCAAACACTACTTTTATTTGAACATCATCATGCTCCTTGTTAAAATTAGAAACATATTCATTAGTATAATTGGCAATTTTTTCAAGGTCTTCCTCGCCCAGTTTTTGTACATTAAACCAGACTGCCTGTTTCCCATTCATGGTAAAACCGCTGGCAACATCGGCAAACTTTAGTTTTACTTCAGCTACATCCCTAATTCTTAAGAAACTCCCATCCGGATTAGCCCTTAAAATTATTTCACCAATTTTATTTGGATCTACGTTTCTGGCCCTGGAACGAATAAAGAGCTCTTCTTCCGAAGATCTTATCAAACCGGCTGAAATATCCTGGTTGTTCAGGGCGATGGCCTGTGAAATTTCATCAAATGTCAATTTGTGCCTTAAAAGATCCTCTTCTGTTGCTTCAACAGATATTTCCAATTGTGGCCATCCCGAAACCCGAACCTGAGATATGATACCTGAATTGAGAAAGTCCTCTTCAATTTCCTGAGCATATTTTTTTAGTGTCAATAAATCAACATCTCCAGACAGGCCAAGCATCATGGCATTTGTAGTAGTCCGTTGTTTATAGACAATTGGTTTTTCTGCAGCAGTGGGGAAGGAGGTGTTGAACTAAACCTCCCTTTCGGGAGGTAGCTTTAGCGCACTACCATAAAATATGTAGCTTGCCCATATTATAAA
>JARGGF010000557.1 GCA_029210905.1 Bacteroidales bacterium
TAGAGTTGGAAGCCCTTATATTCATATTCTCAGGTTTGGATAAATGTTTTAGGTTTGAATTTCCACGATTAATCCAATTTTGTGTAATAAAATTAGCATAGATAAGGAAAAATGGTATAAAAAAAATAGCTGTTTTATTCATTATAAAGATTTATAGAATGTTTTTTTTGTGAAAATAACAGAAATTTTCTAATTATTTCAATCAATGCAGGAATAAAACTGAATATTCTGTCACCGGTAAGGTAAGAATTTTTTCACACTTTAATTAGCAACAGTACCTTTAATTATTTAATTATCAAATCGTTATCTCCAATCCATTGTTTCAGATCCTGCTTTTTAATAGCTGCGGCCATCAAATCAGGGAAAAGATCTGGTGTACATGCAAATACTGGAATATTTTTATCTGCAAAAAGCTTCGCATTTTTTGAATCGTAAGAGGGACTTCCTTCATCGTTAAGAGCAAGCAGGCAAATTATTTGCACACCAGAATCTAAAAGCTCCTGAGTACGTTTATGCATTTCCTTTTCATTGCCACCTTCATATAAATCGGTTATAAGTACCAGAATGGTATCGTCTGGTTTTTTTACCAATTCCTGGCAATATTTCAAAGCCTTATTTATGTCAGTTCCTCCACCTAATTGCACTCCAAACAACAATTCAACAGGATCTTTAAGATTTTCACTCAGATCAGCAACCTGGGTATCAAACACTACCATTTTTGTTTTAACATTCGGCAGAGAGGACATTACCGCCCCAAAAATCCCTGAATAAACTACTGAAGTACCCATACTGCCACTCTGATCCAAACATAAAATAATATCCTTTAGTGATTTTCTGGACTTGTGCCCGTAGCCGATCCTGGTTTCAGGAATAACCGTCTTATAATCAGGCAAATAGTGCTTTAAATTTTTAAGGATTGTTGCATTCCAGTTTATCTCATTGTATTTAGGATGCCTGTTTCTGGTTGATTTATCCAGGGCTCCGGTAAGTGTTGAAATGGTCTTTTGTTCCAACTTTTGCAGAAGCTCATCCACCACTTTTTGAACAACCCTTCTGGCTGTTTCCTTTGTTTTTGAGGGTATTAATTTACCGAGTTCCATTAATGTGGCAACAAGATGTATATCTGCCTCTGCTTGCTCCAATATTTCAGGTTCAAACATCATTTTCTGCTTTAATTGCGGATGTTTTAAAGCATCATTTTGCATCACATTTACTACGGTTTGAGGGAAATATTTCCTGATATCGCCTAACCACCTCGCTATTGCCGGGCTTGAACTTCCTGATCCCCCTCTCCCTTTAGGTTCGCCATAATCAAAACTTTTCTGCCGTTCAAAATCATAAAGTGCACCCAAAGCAAGATCTATCCGCTGTAATTCATCTGATAAATCATATCCGGTTCCATCCGCTTCGCCGCCGCCAAGCAGTAAACGCCACCTTTCAATATTTTTGTCCTTACTTTTTATTTCAGACGTATTTGATTCCATAATATGTTCTTCTAATCAGCGTATCATTCTGGTAAGCAGAAGGTTAAAAAAACCTATCTCACTATTCTATTCCCATTAACATTTTTAATACCGGTAAAATACTTTCAGCCCTCTGTATGTCAATATTATCCAGGTTGCTCTTATTTAAGGCTTTGTTTACTTCTACAAGCCCAAGTTTTGCTTTCGCCCCAATTTGTTTTCGTTCAGAAAATTCAAACTTAGAAAAGGCACGACGCAGCATGGGCAACAATTCGGTAAATGCTGTATCATTTACCGAAGAAACCCAGGTGAATAATAAGTTCCAGATACGATTATCATAGATTAGGATGCTGGCATTTCCCCGTAGAAATCCTTCAATCCAACTGGCAACAAGCTGAGGATCATTGCTTACAGAAAGTGCTCTTGAAATTCTCTTATCTGCCTCAATTTCTGATAGTTGTTGGGCATCAAGCAATAACCGGCAAACGCAACCTCTAATAATTGGATGAACGCCTTTTCGATCAATAATTTTATTAAGAGTTCCATACCATTGGCTAATCTGCTCCTCTTCTTCATTAAGACGGATAGCATGGTTTAATTTAGCAATTAAAGTAAACATTAAATTTGAATTTTCCTCATCTAAACCGTAACATCCATTCGGGAGTCCTATAAATACCTTAATTAATAATTGTTGAACAATTGAACCTATAATACCAATATCTGACTTTCTAACATTCCCATACCTGCTCACATCAATTAATTGTGGCAGGGCTTTCATCAAATCTACAATATCTGTTGAAATTGCTGAAACATCATTAATACGCACTAAAAGTTTATCTACGCTCTGAAAAAGTTCAGCCGGAATGCACTGATTAATGAGTTCAGCCAAATCAGAAATTTTTTCTGTTTTTTTGCTTTTTTGAATGACAAGATTTATCGAGGCATCTTCGATAGTGTTGCCAAGATAGGCATTATCAATGAGTACAATCATCATTTCAGGACTCCATTCTGCAGTCCAAACCTCCTTAAATGTACCTTTTGATCTCGCATAGGTTTTTTTTAGCCAGGGAATGCCAAGAATTTCCAAACGATGGAAAAGTATGCTCTTATTTAAATTCGCTTCTTTTCGTAAATCAAGCATAAACTCAGTTATAGCAGCACTTAACTTTATTCTCAGACTTTTTAATTGACGCTCAAAATCCTCCTGCAATGGAACCTTTGGAATTTCTTCAGGTACCTGCCCCAATTTATCTCCTACAATCAGATTATCCTTAATAAATTGCAATAAAATGGGCTCGCCCATGCACATTACTGATAAGGTTGCCTCATTAAGCTCTTCCAGGCCAATGTGGTTTTTAGACCGGATAGCAGCCAGGCTTTGGGCCAATTTAAAAGCTTCAATGATATGCGCTGTGGAAGTATCAATTCCTTTTTTCCTGAATATTTCGGCTACTTTAGCCAACCAAACCACCTCAAGATCGGATTTGGTATGCCATAAATGTTCATACCAGCCGGGAGACAATATTCCGGCTCCATAGCCTGAAAACATGCTAAGTCTTGAATTGGTCCAAGGAATCCAGGTAGTAGTTACTTTTGCTTTAGATTTTGGAAGTGCCTTAATAATTTTGGCATCAGTTTTTAAGTTTGAATCTAATTCCCGCAAATTAGGCGCATGCCAAGCTCCACATACTATTACAATATTTTCGAACATTTCATTCTGAGCTTGTCTAATCAGGTTTCTCATGTAGGCTTCACGATAGGAATTTTCTTCATCAGAAATCCTCTCTATCTCAGATTCACGGAGGGTTTCCATTGCCAACATTACGCTCTGAAAATGCTCTGTTGCCTCATTGGTGTTTTGTTCAAAATAATGGTCCCACCAGGCTTCGCCTGATTTAAATCCATCAATTTCGGCAAAATAAGACAATGGATCCGTATTTATTGCATTCGTACTACTTTGCTCATTATCAATTGCTTGCGTTTTTCTTTTTTCTCTAATCTCCAGACTAATTGCCACTGGCAAATCAATTGCCCTGATATTTATTTTTTGTTCGTTGGCATATTTGGCCGCAATCCACTCAGGCGAATAATCAGCAAATGGATAAAAAACCGATTCGCTTGGATTTTCAGAATTATAGGCCATCAGGGCAACAGGCGGTTTAAGATGTTCATTGCCAATCCATAATAACATTTCAGCAATCTCAGGAGGACCTTCAACCATTATCAAATCGGGCTTTAGCTGATGCAGCATTTCAGCGACCCTCTTTGCCGAACCTACACCATGATGCCGTATACCAAGAATATGAATGCCCATTTGCTAATTTGCGTTTATAAGATCATTGATATCAGACAATACTTCTGAATAAAAAATTGCGGGAATGTCTTTTAGTTTGCACTTGTCTTGCCAGTTTTTGCCCATAAATGTGATTTCAAAAACTGTTGCCTTGGCCCCATCACCCTGATAAAATACTGTTGGCCCTTCAATATTGGCATATGCCTGGAAAAGACCATCCTTATATTTTTTTGTGAATTCAGAATGCCCACCATCACCAGGACTTTTAATCCAGTTTTTACGAACCAGAAATGAATTAACAAAATCAGCACCTTTTGGCACTTCTGTATTAAAGAAATGCTTTGTGCGGTTTAATTCCTTTTCCTCCTTCTTTATCTCAAACAGCCTTCTGTCAATTTGAGGAAATATCGTTATCAGCCCTATTTCATATAATTTATCTTTCCATTTTGAAAGTTTTTCTTTTTCTAAATGGATGGGATGTAAGATGCTTACAAAACGATTATCCTCAAACTCAATCTCCTCATCTTCAATACTATACATTGAAGCATCCTCATTGCAATAAAAT
>JARGGF010000558.1 GCA_029210905.1 Bacteroidales bacterium
TTAGACTTTACTTTCAATAAAGCAAAAGAACGGGAGATTAATGTTGCATTGAGTAATACATTTGGCTTTGGAGGTCATAATGCATCAGTGATATTTAAAAAATTATAAGATAATCTTTGTGCTTCGGAGATTCCCGGCATTTAAAATACTAACCAGCAGTAATAAAGATTTCTTAAAAAAACTAAGAAAGATCCTTGGGTTTTGGCCTTCGGATCTTTCTTTGTATCAAATAGCACTTACCCATAAATCTGCTACTTACATGGTTAATGGGGAACGAGTTAATAATGAGCGGCTCGAATATCTTGGAGATTCAATTCTTGATGCTGTGATAAGTGATTTCCTCTACAAAAAATATCCAAACGAGCGCGAAGGTTTCCTCACAGAAATGCGCTCTAAAATAGTTAACGGTGAAAAATTAAAAGAATTAGCTGTTCAAATTAATATTGATCAGTTTATTATCCAGCGCACCAACATTCAACTGGCCAGTAGCCGCATATACGAAGATGCTTTTGAGGCCCTGGTTGGGGCAATATACCTCGACAAAGGCTACCGTTCAGTATACCGTTTCATCAGCCAGAAAATAATTGATGAGCATATAGATTTGGATGAACTGGAAATCACGAATTACAATTATAAGAGCCAATTGATTGAATGGTCGCAAAAAACTAAAAATCAAATTGAATTTAGTTCCTATATCAACGATGTATACAATTTATTTACCTCTGAAGTAAAACTACAGGATGCGGTTATAGGTCTGGGAACGGGGAACTCCAAAAAAGAAGCAGAGCAAAATGCTGCGCATGAGGCGCTTATATCCTTAAAAGAACTGGAATAAAATTAATACCCATGTCTTCTGAATTTCACTGTTTTTAGACCTTTTTTGTTTTTACACACCTACATTATTAACTAAATATTAAGATATTAAGTGTTTATGCTGGTTCTGGATGGCTTAACTGTGGATTAGAATTAACTAAAAAAACGGGCGTTGAAGAAAGGTAATGAATTATTGCAATTTATTAACAAACTTTGTACATTTGGAAAATATCAATCAATAACTTTTTGAAAACAAAGGTACATACACTTTCCACTGAAAAAGATTTTAAGCTTATTGGAATAGCCTCACATTTAAGTGCACATAAAATTAGCTGGTTATTTAACGAAGGGTTAAATTCGAAGTTTCAGCAATCTGAAAATTTAATATTAACAGATAAAAACACTTCTGCTCAGCATAAATTCCCAACCTATAAATACGAAGATGAAGGTGATTCGCTCTACACACTTTATTCAAACAGAACAGAGCAGTCAATATTATTAAAATCGATAAAAAATCTTGATTATATTCTTAAATATGAGGGATTTATTACAGAAATCACTTTAAACGAATATGTTGAAAAAATTAAAAAATTAAAACATATTCTAACTGCATTTGAGATAAAAATTGAGCAGCTAAAAACTAAAGAGCGGGAGATATTTACTTAATTTGATTGCCGTTCGGCCTTCACTTTAAGTATGCGGCTAATATCAAAGTAAAAACCCCTGATGTTTTGTTCATTTGGCTGAACAATTAAATAATCACACAAAGAATTTGTTAAATTACTGGTACCAGCAAATCTAAGCCCCAACTCATTCAAAATATCATATTCATGCGCTGGGTCAATTACATGATATGCAGTTTGTTCGGTTCGGCCATTGCCAGTTGATAAAATCGCCTTTATTACCATCTCCTTCTTAAATTTGGAAATTGAACTCATTACACTGTCTTTCTTTTGGCTATAACTAAAAACAAGTATATGTAATGTGCGAATGTCAAATGGTAAATCTTTCAAATTTAACTCTGCGATTTTAATAAATTCATTTAATTCGGCTGTAGACAATCTTCCTTTTTTAAGATAACTTAACATTTTAGCCTGGTACTTTGACTCCTGGTAGGGAATATAAGCAGAGTGAAAAGTATAACCAAAATATAAAAACCTGAAATCTTCAAGCGTCATGGAGGTATCACCCTGCTGATAGCGGTCAAATAAAGTAGGATAAAAGTAGGGTGAATTGTTATCAAAAATATACTTGCGCATGTTTTCGTAATCAGGCTTTTTAAAATCACCGGATTGTGACCAGGCAGGGAATGAAAACAACAAAATTATCAGAATAATTATAAATTTTCGCATAGCTGTAGGGTTTTGATTTTATAAATGATACGGCAATTATACATTAATTATTGTCCTGTTCTACAAATACTTTATTAATGTATAACTACCGATAGTAATTACTAATATATCATTTTGATAAATACCACTTTATGAATTTAATTGCTTAGGAAAATATTGATAAAATGCTACAATAGTTTGAATACCTCTAATAAAATTTTCCAGTCTGAAACTTTCATTTGGTGAATGTATGGCATCCTCTTCCAGTCCAAATCCCATAAGAATAGATTTAACACCTAATACCTCTTCAAAAGTTGAGATAATTGGAATACTCCCTCCACTACGAACAGGTACTGGCATTTTACCGTAAATTTGGTTATAAGCCTGTTCTGCTGCCCGATAAGCCGGCATATCAATAGGTGAAACATATCCTTGTCCACCATGTAGGGCCTTTACTTTCACTTTTACAGTTTCGGGGGCAATAGCCAAAATGTGTTTTTCAAAAAGTTTACTTATTTTAACATTGTCCTGGTGTGGCACCAATCTCATGGAAACTTTTGCATAAGCTTTTCCCGGAAGTACAGTTTTAGCACCTTCGCCAGTATAACCACCCCAAATTCCATTGATATCCAATGATGGCCTGATACCAGTTCTTTCACTTGTAGTATAGCCCTCTTCTCCTGCAACTACTTTTATATCAAGCGCTTTTTTATATTCTTCAAGATCAAAGGGGGCTTTTGCCATTTGCTTTCTTTCAGCTTCACTCACTTCTAATACATCATCGTAAAAGCCAGGTATTGTTATTTTACCTTTATCATCTATTAATGAGGCTAGCATATTGCAAAGCACATTGGCAGGGTTTGCCACAGCACCTCCAAACAGACCGGAGTGTAAATCTTTATTAGGTCCTGTAACTTCAATTTCCATAAAACTTAAACCCCTTAGTCCTGTAGTAATGGAAGGTATATCACTGGCTATCAGCCCGGTATCTGATACTAATATAATATCTGCCTTAAGCATTTCACGGTGCTCTTCACAAAACTTTTTAAGGTTGGGCGAACCAATTTCTTCTTCCCCTTCAATCATAAACTTAACATTGCAGGTAAGCATATTAAGTTTTGTCATAATTTCCAGTGCCTTTATGTGCATAAACCCCTGTCCTTTATCATCATTTGCTCCCCTTGCAAATATTTTTCCATCTCTTATTTCTGGTTCAAAAGGAGGACTGTCCCATAGTTCAAATGGTTCTGCAGGCATAACATCCATATGACCATAAACAAGAACTGTGGGTAAGGCAGGATCTATTATCTTTTCGCCGTAAGTTACCGGATTACCTTCCGATTTCATTACTTCAGCCTTATCCAGTCCTGCTTTTAATAATGCCCCTTTTATATAATCGGCTGCCCTATACATATCTTCTTTATGCTCCGATTTTGAGCTTACTGAAGGAATCCGTATTAGTCCAAAAAGTTCCTCCAGAAAACGATCCTGGTTTTGATCAATGTATTGACTTATTTTTTCCATTTTATATTATTTAATTAAAATTGTGTTGCTCTTTTTTTCATTCTCCACCCATTAAAAGGAAAACTATTTTTTTGAATGAATTATTCTATAACATTTTGCATAAGTAAATTTATTCCAAAATTAAATTAATTGAATTATAAAATCTGGTCTTATTGCAAAAGTAAAAATTTAAAGTCCGAATAAATAATAATTGCTTAAAATTAGCCTTTTCCATAAAGTTAAAAAATGATAAATGGCATAATTAAAATAAGATACAACCTCATATTAGTGTATTACTTTCAGTGATTCCGAAAATAACACTTCAACGTTTTTTTCATTATCGACTTTGGGATATATCCACAGTAATTCCAGTCCCTAAGTTAATAGGAATTATTATAGTTGCATAAAATATTTTTGAGCCTGTCCTCCTTTCTTTTATTTACGGGTGTCCCTGATTGTTAATGAGCAGGGTTTCTCGAAAGCACCGATACTCAGTATCTTAGTTGCTTTGTGTTGTTAATAGCCATTTCTATGTCCTGTGAAAACAATATGTCTTTTAGCATGGTGGCCACCATATCTTCCCAGATTGATTTTGTCGTCCTTCCAGATCTGGTAAGCCCTTCTTTGACACGGTTGAGTTTTTCTGTTAATTGTACAATCAAATGGG
>JARGGF010000559.1 GCA_029210905.1 Bacteroidales bacterium
CTGTTCTTAATTTAATAATGCTGACAATATGGCCTGTTAATTATATTTACACATGCCTATTTGACAGTCAAGCCTAAAGACTACTAATTTATTTCTCAATGTAGATGTACAATACAATCCATTTGAGGAAATAATTTTGAGCTCAGAGTTTTATACAAGGGAGATGTTAGAGATTTTGAACTTATTAGCGCACTTCTATTATTTTTTAAAATATTGAATATCAGCAAATACAGGATATTGTAATCTTGCTTATTACAATTTTTAAACTTCACCTAAAAATTAACTAGAAATGCATAACAATCGGTAACAGGTTCATCATAGCAAGTACCGATAGATTGAAAATATCTACCAATAGATGCGAAAAATAGGGCAATACAATGCTTTTGCTTTTTAGATATATGAAGGACCAAAGAATACCCATTACAAATACAGATATAATCAATTCAGGAGTGAGCATGGCTTTTGCAAATACTCCCCAAATAAATGTATGGGAAAGTGTGAATAAAGCGGATGAATAGATTATTTTAAGAAAAACAGGTAATTTTGCTGCATGATCAAGCAGGTATCCACGCCAGAATATTTCTTCGAAAAAAGGATTAACCAAGGCCACAAATATCCATGAACCTATTAAAAATGGGGCGGTTAATAATTTAAAATGTAGTATAAAAATGGGAAAAGGTATAAAACCTGCAACAATTGCAATTACAATAAGATAGAACTTAAATTTGGTACCTTTTAAGTATTTTGTAAAGTGTATTTTTCTTTTCCTGCAATCAAAATAAACGATAGAAAAACTGATTAACCAATACGAAATCATTCCAGGTATCCAGGTGTATGGCGTAGTAACAGGATTTAACAATTTAACTATTATATGGCAGAAAAGTATTACCATAATTGGGAATCCGAAAAAGCTTAAGTTATTTTTTGTAGTTTCTTTCATAGTCTTATCTAAGTGGGTTAATTCATTTTTATAGTTATTTTTTTATCTCCGTTTATTTCAAAAAGCCGGTCTTTAAATGGTGGCGGGCCAAACATTGCCTTGGCATTATTCGAAAAACCATATCCTTCAGATGGA
Organism: Bacteroidales bacterium; assembly: GCA_029210905.1. Lineage (GTDB taxonomy): Bacteria > Bacteroidota > Bacteroidia > Bacteroidales > NBLH01 > NBLH01. Next base: position 1,076 of record JARGGF010000559.1, read on the forward strand.
ATGCCAAACAGATTGGTATCCAGTTCGTTGTTACTGTTTTCATCATGAAAAACCCTGGCAGCATACTTCCCGAAAGGTAAATTTTTGAATTGGAATACACAGTACCTATCAATCACTTTTGCTTTTTGCTGGCCAATTGTTTTTTCAAACTCATCGGCTAGTTGAATAAGGACATTTCCCTTGCTATTTTTCAGTCCTGTAATTTCAATGGTAAGTGTAGCCGTTTTTATCTGCGAAAAAGCAAGATTACATGCTAACACCATTAGAACAAGTAATAAATTTCTTATCATGGATTTACATCTTTAAAATTACAATATTATTCGTACAAATCTTTATTTCAAAAGAAAAGTGATAAACAGGAAGCTTTTGTGATGAATGGGAACTTATCGAATTATTGTGCCAGGTTAAATTGCTCAAATAAAGATTTAGACAAAACCCGGGAAACAGGAATTAAAATATCAGAATCTTCAAGATACACATTGTATTGACGAGCATTACCTGCAATTTTTTTTATCTTTTGTAAATTAACGATATACGATTTATGACACCTGATAAAGTTGTCTTTTGCTGTCATTTTATCCTCAATTTCTTTAAGTGTAATCCTGATAAGCTTTTTGCTCATTGAATTATTGTTTTCATAGAAAAAGCTGCAATAGTTTCCATCTGATTTTATGTAAGAAATCCTTTTTAGAGCTATTTTAAAGCCATTATATTCAAAAACATCATGAGCAGCATTGTTTTCTTTTAAACTTTCGAGCTTTGTGCTTGCGGATATGGCAATCTTGTAATTCTTTTTGTAAAAGCGTTTTTCGAGCCATAAAATAGTTACTACCACGGGTATAAAAGCAATTGAAATTGTAAAAAGAGTTACCCTTAATAAAAAGGCAGGGAAAAAAATATCATTCCCCGGAATATCTACATAAAAAGCATAAGTTGCATTTGCAATACTTATAACCAGTACTTTAATAATCGAAAAGAGAATCATTTTCCACACCTTCCAGTTTTCTATTTCAAAAAAAGAAGGAAATAGTTTAGGCAGCCAAAGATTGGAAGCGGATGCGATTAAAAAAGTAATCATTGCATAGCTTAGGATTTTTAATAGTTGCGAACTAAAAATTTCGGTATTATTTGAAGGATTAAATACTATTTCAAAAGCAATGATAAACAGTGAGATATAAAAAGGAACTAATAACTTTTCAGCAAATGTTTCATAGAAAGGAAAGGGTTTATTTAACCAGGTTTTTATGCGATTAAACATTTGTATAACAGTTATTTAAAGAATTAATACCAAAACAATTGGGGCTACTAACTTACAAAAATGGCTGGTTATTTCGTGAGCTTTAATAACCAATTTTTCGATGAAATTTTAATCCTTTTGCGTTGCCAACCATTGTTCAAGGGTTATTTCCGGTGCTCCCAATAATTCATTTGCCTGGGTGGGATCACCCAATTCTTTCGATTTTTCAAAATAAGCAAACATGGAGGCTACCATTTTCAGCTCCTTATTTCTACTTACAAAAGCAATAAATTTGAGCATGGAAATGGGAGTAATACTAAGCTTTTTAATAGGAGGATTGAGATAACTTGCATATGTAAGCAGCACCTCTTTCATTAACATTTTTTCAGGACCATGGATATAAAAAATGTTGTTTTTGGCTTCTTCCTTTTGATATGCGGTCACTACCATCCTTGCAAAATCATCAGCTGCCAGCCAACTTGAAGGGTGAGGCTGTTTGCCTATCATCATGGCCTTGCCATCGCGAACCATTAAAAGCATCGATTCAAAAAACCAGGTGGGGCGAAAAATAATGTAAGGTATACCACTGTTTATAATCGTTTTTTCTGCAATTAACTTATTTTTAATCATCCAAAACCAGCTATTTTCTTCTGCCACTGTACTACCTGATACATAGCTTATTAATTGAATGTTATGTTGTTTGGCCATTGCCACAATCTTTTCAACAGCTAGGGCTTCATTCACTTTTGAAATGCTTATGTGAATGGCGTCACATCCCTTAATTGCATTTTGTAAGTCGGATGGATTAAATACATCTCCTTTTACAATTTCATAGTTTCCGGGAAACTCTTTACTATCTATATTTCGGGAGAATAGTCGAAGACTTTTATCCTGCTTGTCAAAATGTTTGATGACGGGTTTTGCCAATAATCCTGTGGCACCAATTATTAATGTTTTCATATTTATTTTTATTTGTTTGGTTTTAATGCAAATATACGATTGGTTTTAAAGTAGTAATTTGATAAAGGTCAAAAAAAAATGCTTCTAACGAATTTAATTCAAAAACTGTAATCGTTTTATCATTAATTTAGGTTCAATTATCACATAATACAGGTTGTTTAAGAAATCTTCAAGCCAATGGTCTGTATAACAAATTGAATTTTCATATCTTGTAATTTAAACAAATTAAATAAAATTATGTTTTGGTTCGAGAATGATATAAGGGCGCTTGAAAACCTGGCTGAGAAAGAGGATTCAAAAGGAAAGCATATATTTTACGGCAGTTCATCAATACGTTTATGGGATGCTTTAGCATCTGATTTTCCTATGGCTGAACCATTAAACCTGGGTTTTTCAGGATTTACATTGGCAGCCTGTGCATGGTATTTCCACCGTATGGTATTGCCTTTTCAGCCCAAATCCATTGTGCTTTATGGAGGCGACAATGATTTAGGGGAAGAACGGCATCCGGAGGAGGTGTTTTTATTTTTTCAACAATTGGTTACCCTAGTCCGGAAAAATATTGGCACTATTCCAATTGCATTTATTGCCATAAAACCAAGCCGTGTTAGATGGAATATCAACGAACGGATAATATACACCAATGAGATTATTAAAAAAGAAATAGAAATAGAAAACCCAGGTCTTTTTTTTATTGATATCTATCAAAAGATGCTCAACGAACATAATTATCCTGAAACCGAATATTACCTTGAAAATGGCCTGCATCTCAGCCGAAAAGGATATGAGGTTTGGAGAGATGAAATCCTTAAATACGAAAAAGAGTTATTTGTTGAATAAAAATATCTTGTAAATTTGATTAAAGTCCAACTACCAACTAATAGGGAAGTAGTCTTTCAAAAATTTCCCACACCAGTGTTTGCCGGTGTTTATTCCATCAATAAATGGATCGCAAACGCGGGCTGCTCCATCCACAATATCTAATGGCGGCTGAAAATCATGAACTTGTTGTTTAAATTTAGCCAATTCAACCGGATC
>JARGGF010000055.1 GCA_029210905.1 Bacteroidales bacterium
ATCTGGCACAGAAACTCAGAGGATACCGTTACAAATCAGGCTCAATTTCATTCGATAAAGTAGAAGTTAAATTTAATATTGATGAAAATGGAAAACCAATTGATGTTTATTTTAAAGTATCGAAAGAAGCCCATAAATTAATTGAGGAATTTATGCTGCTGGCCAATAAAAAGGTGGCGGAAAAAATCGGAAAACCAACACAAAATCAAGTAGTTAAAACCTTTGTATATCGAGTTCACGATGAACCGGATTTAGAAAAACTTAATAACTTCTCGAATTTTATCAAGCGATATGGTTATCAAATTAGCCTGAAAAACAACAAAGAAATTGCCAACTCAATGAATAGCCTGCTTGAAACTGTGAAAGGAAAGGCAGAGCAAAATGTAATTGAAAATCTGGCTATTCGATCTATGGCAAAAGCCATTTACGATGTTACAAACATCGGTCACTATGGATTAGCATTTGATTACTATACCCATTTTACTTCACCAATTCGCCGGTATCCTGATTTAATGGTACACCGTTTGCTCCAAAGTTACTTGCACGAAGGCAGATCTGTAAATAAAAAAGAGTACGAAAAATACTGCAAACATAGTTCAAACATGGAGCAGCGTGCGGCTCAGGCAGAAAGAGCCTCAATTAAATACAAGCAGGTTGAATTTATGCAGGATAAATTAGGCCAGATTTTCGAAGGGGTAATATCCGGTCTTACTGAGTGGGGGATGTATGTTGAAATATCAGCAACCAAAATTGAGGGGATGGTATCGTTAAAAGATTTACAAGATGACTATTATACTTTTGACGAAAAGAATTTCTGTATAGTAGGACATAGACACAAACGTAAATACCAACTTGGTGATTTACTTAAAGTGCAGATAATCAGAACCAATATGCAGAAAAAACAAATTGACATGTTGCTGGTTGAGGATGCTACCGAGGTAAAAGCTTAAATAGCTTATTTATAAACATTTAATTGCTGTTAATTAAAGTGCTTTTAAGAAAAGGATAAGCATTAAGATTTATATTTTTGTCAATTGAGAGAAACTCCGCTTATTAGATTTTAAGTACCTTGAAATAATCTATTACCAGATTGGCACCTACAAAACTGAATTATGTATAAATTGCCATGTATAAATTGCTTCTAAAATCTTTTTTCATGATGCTGAGTTATTTGGAAAAAATTTTGTGATTGATTATAAAGCATATCTTATTATTCAAATTATCATTTGTTTTAATTTTCGGCTGCTATTTAGTAATTTTACATGTAAAAATTAATTCTTAAATTAAAATCAATTTAATATGAAAGAAAAAAGCATAGAGTTGCTTAACAAGGCAATTGCTGATGAATTAATGGCAGTGCATCAATACATGTACTTCCATTTTCATTGCGATGATCAGGGGTTCGACCTTTTGGCAAACCTTTTTAGAAAAACCGCAATTGAAGAAATGATGCATGTTGAAATTTTAGCTGAACGTATCCTATTTCTAAAAGGAGAAGTGGAAATGAAAGTTGGTGGCGAAATACAACACATCCATGAAGTTAAAAATATGCTCGACCTGGCTACCAAAATGGAAGAATCCAGTGCTTTGGATTATAATAATTGGGCAAATGAGTGCTCACAAAATACTGATTCTGTATCTAAAAAACTTTTTGAAGGGCTGGTGGCTGATGAAGAAAGACATTTCGACCAATATGATACAGAAATGGACAACCTTAAAAAATTCGGCGAAAACTATTTGGCTTTGCAGTCAATTGAGCGTAGCAAAAATATCTCTGGAGGGCCCAAAGCCTGAGAATATTTTTTTTATAAATTGAACAATTAAAAAAACTTAGGAAAACTAATTTTTGTAATGGTTTATCGGTAAAAAAATGTGGAAGGGTTAAAATTTGATGTCTGGACCTTGTTAATGCTTTTTTCAATTCTTTTGGTAGTTTTGGGAATTGTATTTCTGGTTTTTGGGCACAGATACAGGGCTTCATTTTCAGGAATTAAAACCGTAGGTTTCAGTCTGATAATTACTGCTATCGGAACTTGCTTAAATGCTCTGCAAACCCATATCCATCCAATCTGGTCGTTGCTTACTGCCAACATAGCTATACTTTTTGGAATATATCTTTTATATTGGGGCGCTGTAAGATTCATTAAATCAGATAATTCACCTATCTTAAACACGGTATTGCTTTTAATTGCAGTGCCGTGTTTGATTTATTTTTATACAGTTAATTCCGTTTTTGCAAGAATAACCATCATCAGCGCCTTTGCATTTTTTTGCTTTATTGGCATTTCTTACATCTTTTTTATTGGCTCCAGTCCCTATAACAGAAAAGTATACAATACACTTGCTTTAATGTTTTTGTTTATGGCCCTGATCAATATTTTTAGAATTGTTAATGCTGGAATAAATCCAACAAAATATCTGTTACATGCAGGTCTTGGTCAATCATTGGGGATTATTTTATTAATAGTCTGTATGATGATCATGTCTATCAGCTTTTTTAACCTGGTAACCAATGAGCTTAATTTTATAAAAAATGTATTTTCTTCAACTCTTGCACATGAAATGCGAACACCCTTCAACAGCATAATTGGCTTTTCGCAATTATTGGCTGAAGAAAACCTTAATAAGGAAGACGAAATTCGCTATAAAAAATATATAAATTTTAGTGCCAATAGGGGAATGCAGAGTTTGGATAATCTGTTGGAGTGGTCAAAGTCCAGAATTGGTAACATCAAATTAAATCTTGAAGAAATTAATCTGGAAAAGCTGTTTGATGAAGTATTGTTTGTAAATGAAACTTTGTTGGAACATAAAAAAATCAACGTTTCTAAAAATTTAAAAACAGCAACATTAAGGGCAGACAAACAGTTTATGTTGCTTATAACTAGTAATCTAATATCAAATGCAATTAAATTTACACCTGAAAATGGTGAAATAACCCTGCAATCAGATCTTGATGCTGAGTATAGCTGTTTTTCAATTGCGAATAATGGAAAAGCATTATCTAAGGCAGATATTCATATGTTGGAAGTTAATGATTTGTTGGATTCAAAAAAAGGAACGAACAGTGAAAAGGGGAGAGGTTTGGGTCTTTATATTGTAAAATCTTTTGTGGAAATTCATAAAGGAAAATTGCTTATTGAATCTGACGGGGTTTCAGGAAGCAAATTTACCGTAAAGATACCTCAAAGAAAATAAGAATATTTTAAAAGGCGTTTAACTTTTACCTCAGTTTTTTTATAAGGGGGTAGTCTTTTTTATATAATCAGGTGTTGGGAACGATTGCCGCTTAATAATTTTTTATATTAAAATCAATATTAGAATAATCACTCTCAATAAAATTAAAGCTAAGGCCTGTAAGCTCTTCAAAGTCTTCGCCATATTCCAAAAGATCCTCGTCGAAATATAACCAGTTGATTTCCAGCGAAGTATTTCCGGATTTATGTAAAACAAGCAATTTGTTGATTAAGCGCATTAATGCCTTAGTGGTGCTCGAATTAAAATATTCAAAATGGAAATTAACAGTGGTTAAGGGTCTGGGATCATTTAAGTAGGCATCAATCCATGAAAGCACCGGTAGATACACTTTATCTATATCCTCAGGTGTTGAGCGCCCTTTTATCTCAATCAGCCCTTTCTCTGCATTCATGTAAATCAGCGGTGTTTTAGCTGTAGCCTCTACCAATAATCTTTCCATTCTCTATGTTGCTATTAATGATAGTTTTTTTGAATAAAGTTAAAAGGAATGTCTATAACTTCGGAAAAATCCTTTCCATATTCAAGAACATTCTCATCATCATAATAAAAATTAATGGTTAGTTTATTCTTTTTATTTAACTTTTTTGAGATAATAAGAAATCTAACCAACGCCTTAGCTGTGCTTGAATTAAAGTATTCCAGCGAAATATTTATGGTTGTTTCTTCCCTTGGATTTTTTAAATATTCTTCAAACCATCTGTTCATGGGTTCAAAAACATCTTCTGCAAATTCAAGCAAAGACCTACCCTCAAGGTTTAATGTACCTTTTTCACTGCTAAAATATGCAGTAGGCCGAAGTCGGCCCCCTTCTATTTTAAAATCTTTCATCTTACTCAAGCAAAAAATTTTTGCCTGAAACGTTTATTTTTTAAGCTAATTGTGCGTATTAAATTCAAAGATATAAAAAAATTAATGGAATGGCAGCAAATTTTTTATGGTTTCCTCATTTTTAGGAGAAATTGATGTAGACCTTCCATTTTCATACATTTCGGCAATATCATTTTGATAGGTTTCGGTTATTTTATAACGAACCATTTTTAGCGTTGAATTTATCATTTTATTTTCTTCGGTAAAAGGTTCTGCAATGATTGTAAAAACTGCCGGTATCCATTTTTCCGGAAATTTATTGGCATATTCTTTTTCATATTTGAATTGATAAAATGATTTATTAATTTCTTTCATTAATACCTCTTCATCTGCAATATGATTATCTTTAATGAATTTTTTTACCTTAGGTATATCAAGGGTTATCAAAGCAGTTGTATATTTTTTATGATCGTTATAAATCATTACCTGGTTTATTAATTCGGAGCTATTTACAATGGCTTCTTCAATTTCTTCAGGGGAATATTTTTCGCCATCTTCTGAAATCAATAATGCTTTTTCTCTGCCTACCACCATAAGAAAGTTATCTTCCTCAATATATCCCATATCACCAGTGTATAACCATTCACCATTAAGGACCTCATTACTTGCTTTTTCATTTTTATAATAGCCTGCCATAATGTTGTTTCCTTTTATGGCTATTTCGCCTTTAACTCCTTTTGGAAGTTCGTTCCGGTCGGGATCTACTATTTTACATGTTATGCCTGGTAATACAGGCCCTGATGTGCCCAATTTGTGGGTGTGTACTGCATTGGCAGAAATAATTGGTGTGGCTTCGGTAAGCCCGTAACCCTGGTAAACCGGTACACCCAGAGCGTAGAAGAATTTTTGTTGTTTTATATCCAGTAAAGCACCTCCACCAACACAGAACTGTAGGTTCTCGCCAAAAATTGATCGTACTTTTTTGAATATTAAGGCATTAGCTAATTTGTACGGAATAAATTTCAGCATTTGGGTAAAAAATCCAGCTTTTTTATATCCATCCTGATTTATAGCTATTCCTGCGTTTAATCCTGCATTAAATAACCAACTTACAAACCCACCTTTTTCCTTAATGGCATCGGTTATTTTTTTCATAAAATTTCCTGTAAGCGCAGGCACTGTCAACAAGAAATCGGGAGATACTTCCTTTAAATTGATAGGGATATTTTTTAAGGTATTTACACTACCTCCACGGGCATCTACAAAATAAATTCCGATTCCTTTTAAAAGCGAAATATAAATACCCACCGTATGTGCAAAAGAATGGTCTAATGGCAAGATTAACAGTGTTTTAAACCCCTCTGGTAATTTAAAAAAGTCCATAGCATCATTACTGTTAGCATAATAGTTTAGCTGAGTTAGCATGATGCCTTTTGGATTTCCTGTGGTACCCGAAGTGTATGATATGGTAACAACATCATTTTCCTGAATATTTTCTAAACTTTTTTTAAGAGGTTCTGCATTTTTATCATAAACAGATTTACCTTTCTCAAGCATTTTTTCAAACGTGATGGCATCTTTATCTATATCAATGCCAAATTCAAAAGCATCAGATTTAATTTTTTCTATATCAGAATCAAGATAGTAGATTTTGAAATCCTTTTCTTCAATCTTTTCCCAAATGGGTGCAATTTTTTCAAAAGTATTATGAGTTAATAAAATACCTTTTGAACCTGAGTGATTTAAGCGGAATAAAACTTCTTCAGGTAACAGTTTAATTGATAAAGGAACAGAAATTGCACCTGCCTTTAATATTCCATATTCTCCTGTAACCCAGGCTATTCTGCCTTCTGAGAGGATGGCTATTTTGTCCTCTTTTTGAATTCCGGAATCTATCAGGTAAGCGCCTATATAATCTGAATCCTGATTAACTTCAGAGAAAGTTTTATTTATCCAGCCTGAATCACTTTTTTCATTGGGATATGGTGTATTACTGTAATTGTTGGCGGCAGTCCGCAACATTTCTACAACTGTTCTTTTCATCTGATTACTAGATATTTAAGTTTGATTTTACACACAGTTAATTATCGAAAAAATCTCATGAATTTAGAATTTTGAGAGGCAAAAAGTACCAAAAAAAATCCATGTACAAAAATTCAAATCTTAAGTATAAGAAAATAAATAATGTAACTATTGCTATTATTATTTCTTACTCAATACCAACAAGTGATTCTTCCTTTGGATATTCAACAGAAAACTTTAAATTTAATGCTGCTTTTTCGGCAGGATTCAAATTTAAAACCCACTCGATGGTTCCATCATCCATTTTTTTGAGGGTTTCAGAGTTTTCTTTTATTTAAGGTTCAAGTAATTCTACTTTTACATCCTGGTTTTGAGAAATAGGTATTTGATCCTTAATTTTAATGAGGCAGTCAAGCTTTTTATTATTTTTTACAAGAATTTCGTATTCAAATAGTTTTTTACCTTTTTTGCTAAAAACACCTTCTTCTTTTGCAAATCTATTCAATAGTTTATGCTCGATATGAATTCCCTCGTCGATTCCCAGTGAGGTAATAAATTTTTCGTTTGGGGCAACCAGTTTTAGTTTTGAATGTGCAACAAAACTATTGTCAAGAAAAATGTTAGTTTTGCCTGCAAGTAGCGGAAATTCAGAGTTATTTGATGCAATGGCTGTTAAATAAGCAAAAGGACTAAGTTTTGGAACACTGTTATATTCTAATTCAGCTTCAAAGTCGAGCAGGGTAATTCCTAATTTGTGTTCTTCGTAATTGTCTGATATTGAATTGTTTCCTGGAATTGAGAAAACCACTGACGTAGCTGCCGTTTCTACTTTTGCTGAAACTACTTCCATTACGGCTTCTTCACGTTCTTCAAATTCGTCATGCATTAGTCCTTCGGGGCTTATTTTCATGTCGAGTGAACGACTCATTTCTTTCTTTGCTTTCATTCCGCTTGCAGCCTTTGGAGGACTATAACGAAAAATATCTATGAACCAGGTATTAAGTTTTGGAGTATCACCTGATATTTGTGGACGTGCAGTTGATAGGTTTAATTTTACATTGTCCCACTTCTCTCCAGTTCGTTGTTTTATAAGCGCATTGTATGTAATAGAAAGTATTTTTTCGTCTGAATCTAAACGTAAATCATAGATGGGTACCCAGCTGGCATTCATTACAACATAAGATAATATGAAGTCCATTTCGCGACTCTCTTTTGCATATACTTTTAGCTCAACATGTTTTTCAGCGCTTAAATTTTTTTTGCTGTATTTATTTAATTCTGCTTTAATCGTTTGCAGCCTTTTTTCTAGTTTTTTAAGTTCTTTTTTGTTATTTCTAATGGTATCATCCAATGCATTTAACTTTTCGCTGTAAAATTTTAGCATGTCCTGCATTTTTTCAGGAACAAACAACGCCAACAATGACTTTTTTGTAGTTTCAGCAGATACATTCGCCAGATTAAGCAAAAATGATTTTTCTTCATTTGAATTGTTTATACGGTCATTCAACTCTTCTATTAAATCTTCAAGTTCCTCAATCTCTTCAAGAATTACACTTTTCCCCTCGTCCGAAATTTTATCAAGATAAACATCTTTTAATTTAATATCCTGAAGCACAGCTTGTTTTCCACCGCTGATCTGAATAGAATTGGTATCTATATCAGCAGGTAAAGCTTCAAAAATTAGCAGGTGATCACCTTCGCTTAAATTGGCTTTTGCAATGCGCTCAACAAGCGCTCTGTCTTTGTATACAGTAATGGCTTTAATTTCAGATTTAAGTATCATATGGCTATTATTAAAAGTTATTTGCAAGTTAAAAGAAAAAAGGGAAATATCTTGTTTTTTCAAGTGAATTTAAGAATCCCACAAGATAGAATAATAGTTTTACCTGTTTGAATGCTACTAATCTTTATGCGTAAAATCAAAAATTAAATGACACGTCAGATAAAAAAAACTGAATTTATGTTCTTGTAAACCAGGAATATATGATGTTTTCTGGAAATGATGAAATATCATCCTCCAATCGAGAGGTCAGCTATAAAATGACATTGAAGCGCCCTAATTGGATGATGACAGGTTGGTCGCATTCCAGTTTCCGAAGGAAATGTGATAGTTATTAGTCCTGAAAGAAGCGTTTTGAAAGAACACTAGCCTATTCATAGACTTAGCTCTTTCAAGGAAACTATAATTAAAAACAAGCTAAATGAGATTACTGGGCTCCGGCATCTTTCTTCCAAATAAGTTTTTTACCAAAACCCAGCCGGTTATCAGTCATTTTAATGAAATTTAGTTCGAGTATCCAAAGGGTTGTTTTCATTAAGGCAGCATAAGGGAATCTTTTCAGATAAACTTTTTTGGCCTTTTTGTGCAGTATGTCATTTGGTTCTGAAAGTAATCCTGTAAATTGGATGCCTTGAATTTTTCCAACGGTTTTGGTTTCAAGAACCACTGAACCCGCAACCAAAGGTTGTTCTAAAACATCTTGCATATGTTTGGTGTTTGTATCAGAAGTGAAAACAAAGGCATTTTCATCATCAAGGTAGGCATAAAAACAGTTTGCACAATAAGGCTCATTGTTTTTTGAGGTGGCCAGGGTTAAAACGTGGTGTTCTTTTATAAATTCTACAATTCTTTTTTCAGGCTTATTCATCCGGATTTTATCTTTAGTGGGCAAAAATAGCAAGATTTTCAATTTATTTCTTCAATTTTAGTTATCCTGACATAAAATTTAGATAAATTGCGTTTATTCTAAAAATGACTCTTAATTATTTAAATAATGAAATTAATATCTGCATTATTATTGGTACCATTTTTTTTAATTACAAAAATTGAGGCACAGGAATCTCAAACTAAAAGTATGGGATTTAATTATGACCTGAAATATCACTCACTTATGATTGAAGTGGATCCCGCCAAAAATTATATAAAAGGAGCAGTAACAACTTATTTTAAAACGCTTGAGGATAATACCAATCAACTTAGTTTTGATTTATCAAGCGTACTTACGATAGATTCAGTATGGTATCATTCGCAAAAGATTACCTATTCACACGCAAATAATATTTTAAATATCAGCCTGGCAAATAGTTTGAATAATCAGGTAATTGACTCATTAACAATTTATTATCAGGGAGTTCCACAAGGCGGTGGTTTTGGGGCCTTTGTAAAATCGGAGCATCAGGGAACACCTATCATCTGGACACTTTCTGAGCCTTTTGGGGCAAAGGATTGGTGGCCTTGCAAACAAAGCTTGAATGACAAAGCTGATTCTGTTGATATATATATTGTTCATCCTCAGCAATATAAGGCTGCTTCCAATGGCCTGTTATTATCAGAGACTATTGAAAATGATAAAATGGTGACTCACTGGAAACACAGACATCCAATTACTGCATATCTGATTGCATTTGCGGTAACCGATTATGCTGTTTATTCCGATTATGTACCAATTGGCGAAAATGATTCTATTGAAGTCTTAAATTATGTTTACCCGGAAAATTTGACTACAGCCAAAACTCAAACTTCTGCTACCATTCCTATCATGGAATTGTATAATAAGCTTTTTATTACTTATCCTTATAAAAATGAAAAGTACGGTCATGCACAGTTTGGTTGGGGCGGGGGAATGGAACATCAAACCATGAGTTTTATGGTGAATTTTGGTTTTGATCTTATTGCCCATGAGCTGGCTCATCAGTGGTTTGGTAATTATATTACCTGTGCAGGCTGGAAACATATTTGGATCAATGAAGGTTTTGCCACTTACTGCGAATCATTAACACATGAATCTGGAATTTCAGGCACTAACTGGGCCAACTGGAAGCGCAATGAAATTTCATTTATTACCAGTAAAACAGGTGGTGCAGTGTACGTTTCTGACACAACAAATGAATACAACATTTTTGATGGACGGCTTTCCTATGCAAAGGGAGGCATGGTGCTGCATACGCTTAGAAGTGAAATTGGAGATTCGGCTTTTTTTAGGGGCATTCGAAATTATTTAACGGATGATAAATTAGCTAATGCATTTGCCAGTACAGAAAATTTTCAGGCTCATATGGAAACAGAAAGTGGGAAAAACCTTGATTATTTTTTCCAGGATTGGATCTATGGTCAGGGGTATCCAATGTACAGCATTTTTTGGTCGCAAGATGATGATAATGTTGGGTATCTGAGGATAAAACAAGAACAATCTCATCCATCAGTAGATTTTTTTGAATTAAAGGTGCCAATCCGATTTGCAGGAGAAGGTAAAGACACCATTATTGTTTTTGAAAATACGTACAATAATCAGGAGTTTCCTTGGCAACTTGACTTTAAAGTAAGCAGCATAACATTTGATCCTGAGATTAATATAATTACAAGAGCACCAGTAATTCAGACAATTAAACTACCAGATAATAAAAATACGATAATACTTTCACCAAATCCGGTTAGAAATGAATTATTTGTTAACACAAATCAAAATACCCGTTTTGATAGTGTTTTGATATTCAGCCTTTCAGGCATTAAAATTCTTGACTTTGGAGTTACTGAATATAAACGAAACTTTAGTTTCGATTTAAGCAATTTGAAAAGTGGTATGTATTTTATTATTCTTCAGAACGATGGTATAAGATATGTAAAAAAAATTATTAAGAACTAAAAGATTAATAATCAACAATATAGGTCATAATCATTCTTTGAGTTAATATTTATTATTGTATATAATTTGTTAATCGATAGAAAAGTAATATCTTTGCAATCGCAAAAAAGTAAAGATTTAATCTAAACGATATATTGCGGGGTAGAGCAGTTGGTAGCTCGTCGGGCTCATATCCGCCAGCTGGCGGACGCACTTCCTCGGAAAAGGTTCATTAGAAATTATTTAATTAAAATATATTGCGGGGTAGAGCAGTTGGTAGCTCGTCGGGCTCATAACCCGGAGGTCGCACGTTCGAGTCGTGTCCCCGCTACTACAAAGCCCTTCATCTTTAAAAAGTTGAGGGGCTTTTTTAATTTTGAGCTTATGTTCACCACCTACGTCCTTTATTCTCCAAGCCATAATAAAATTTACATTGGTTTCACCTCCAGCCTACAAGGACGATTAGAATCCCACAACATTTATGCAAAGAAAGGCTGGACCATTAAATTCAGGCCATGGGAACTTTTATATTTTGAGGAATTTGAGACAAAAGGTGAAGCCATGCAACGCGAAAAAGAATTAAAGAGCGCCAGGGGCCGGGAATTCATCTGGCATTTGGTAGGAGAAAAGTATCATTAATCGATTTTTTATAGTGCAAGGTTTTACTTTTTTGATTATTGGTACTACAAGCTCGTCGGAACCATATCCGCCGGCTGGCGGACGCACGTTCGAGTCGTGTCCCCGCTACTACAAGCCCTTCATCTTTAAAAAGTTGAGGGGCTTTTTTAATTTTGAGCCTATGTTCACCACCTACGTCCTTTATTCTCCAAGCCATAATAAAATTTACATTGGTTTCACCTCCAGCCTACAAGGAC
>JARGGF010000560.1 GCA_029210905.1 Bacteroidales bacterium
AATTCCATGGATTATTATCATACTTAGGGGCTACTAAACCTCCTGTATTTGATTCAAATTCAGTAACTTCACCTCCTTCTTCACGAATTCTGTCAATTACCTGCATAGCAGACATGTGGTCTATGCCAGGATCAACACCTATCTCGTTTAATAATAATACGCCTTTCTTTTTTGCTTCATCATCAAGCGTTTTTATTTCTTTCGATACATAGGAGGCAGTAACCATATGTTTACCATATCTCACACAGGTTTCTGCAACAGTAAAATGCATATAAGCGGGCAACATCGATACCACAATGTCGACTTCCTGAATCAACCTGTCCTTTTGTCCGGCATCGTTTACATCAAATTTAAAACCCAAACCATTTTCATGACCAGCTACTTTTGCTTTTGCTGTTTCTTCCGAAATATCACCTACCAGTACTTTCCAATCATGTTCAACCGAATGATCCAACAGGTATTTTATTAATGATGAGGAAGATAAACCTGCGCCTATAATTAATATCTTTTTCATATTTGATGATTTTGAAATGTGAATTTTATGCAATGTAATAATCTTTTATTGCTGCAAAAATGCTTTTTGTCTCTTGTTTATTAATTAGATGAGTTATTGTAAATTATTAAACGTATACTACTGATATTGTGAATTTTGTGCTTGTTAAATTATTTTATGATTTTTGTCATATTAAGAAATAACTTAAATTTAAAACCTTATGATATAGGGTATTAGAAAATGATATTTGTCATAAAATTTTTATAGTTCTTAAAATCAGAATATTAACGGGAATTTTGTATTTTAATAGATTATTAGGTTTCTTTACCTCATTCGAATTTTTTTAATGCCATATTTACAGGCTATCATTCTGATTAAAATTTAAGAAAATTAAAAAGTAACGCTAAATAAAAGTCATTTTATTTTAATTTTGCCAAAATAAAAAATAAAAAAATGATACAAAGGATACAAACGCTCTATTTATTGTTGGCTTCTGTTGCCATTGGCTTACTTTTTTTCTTTCCGATTACTGAATTACTGGTGGATAAGCAATTTCTATTTTTCTTCAGATACAGAGGACTCTATGAATTAAAAGAAGGGGCAGAGATCCTATCAATTTCCTCAATCCCTTTAGCGATATTATATAGCATAAATTTGCTCCTTGCACTTTTTACAATTTTTTTATATAAAAACAGGACCTTGCAAATGAGAATGTGCATATTCAATATTCTACTATTAATAGGGTCTTTGGGATTAATGTATTATTATATTTGGATTGCATTTTCCGATTTAAATGCTGTAATTCATTACACCATTTTTGCCTTAATGCCTGTAATTGCCGCTATTTTAACTTTCATGGCATTCCGGGGTATTCGGAAGGATGAATTATTGGTCCGATCAGTTGATAGGATCAGGTAATTGACAGGAAAAAAATAAAAATGGTGTTTCATTTAATTTTGAAACACCATTTTAATTAATTTATTTTAATTCCCGTTATACAAAAATTGAGAAAGCCAAATTTTACGATTTATCTTATTTTTGCTTCCAGCTCTTTCGCGTATACTTGAATTAATTTATTCATTATTTTATCTATCTGTTTGTCATTGAGTGTTTTAAAGTCATCCTGAAGGATAAAGCTAACGGCATACGATTTTTTATTCTCACCTAATTTATCGCCTTCATAAACATCAAATATTGAAACATTTTTTAATAATTGCCGTTCTGCTTTATAAGCCAGGTCTTTTATCCTCTCAAACGTGATTTTTTTATCAACGAGCAGGGCTAAATCGCGCTTTACTTCGGGGTATTTAGATATGGTCTGAAATTTCTTTTTGGCTGGCAAATACTTCATCAATAAATCCCATGAAAAATCAGCATAAAAAACCTCATTCTCAATATCAAAGGCTTTTCGCAAAGTTTTATGAACCAAACCAAACTCAACTAGAATTTTAGCATTTAATTCATAACTTAATCCAAACGAAAAAACATCATTTGCAATTTCATTTTGCTTTAATAAATCAAGTTGGTACCCCATCTTTGTAAGAACGAGCTCAACAAATGACTTCAGATGGTAAAAATCACTTTTTACAGATGGTGAATTCCAATTTATTTTTTTCTTATCTCCGGCAATAAAAAATGAAAGGTGTTCCTCCTCTTGGTATTTTGAAAGGCTATTTGCGTTTGTGTTAGCTGAATTTATGGAATAACAGTTGCCAAATTCATAAAGTTTAAGATGCTGATTTTTACGGTTTTCATTATAAATAACTGCTTCCAGTCCACCATACAACAATGTTTGGCGCATGGCGTTTAGATCAGCACTTAAAGGGTTTAGTATTTTAACTGTATTTTCAGCATTAAATGGCTTTAAATCTTCATAATATCCTGCCTTAGTCAATGAATTAGACATGGCCTCATTAAAACCCTTATTGCTTAACATATCTGCAATAATATTTTTCCACTTATTTCTGTCAGGTTTTGGGGCATATGAAAGGGTTGATTTTACAGCCGAAGGAATCTCAACATTGTTGTAGCCATAAATCCTTAATATTTCTTCAATAACATCTGCCTCACGAGTAACATCTACTCTGTATGGAGGTACATTGAGAGATAGTCCTTCTGTTTTTTCCTGAACAATTTTAATTTCAAGGGAAGTTAGAATCTTTTTAATTTGCTCACGATCAATTACTTTACCTATCAATCGATCAATATGATCATACTTTATTTCTACGCTGAAATCTTCTGCTTTTTTGGGATATACGTCTACTATTTCTGAAGAAATCTCTCCGTTTGCTAATTCTTTCATTAACAAAGCAGCTCGTTTAAGGGCAAATATTATATTATTTGGATCTACACCCCGCTCAAAACGGAATGATGAATCGGTCTGTATGGTGTGTCGTTTTGAGGTTTTTCTAACGTAAACTGGATTAAAATAGGCACTTTCGAGGAAAACAGTTGAAGTATTTTCTGTAACACCCGATTTGAGTCCACCAAAAACACCACCGATACACATACCTTCTTCTGCATTGCAAATCATTAAATCTTCATCAGATAAATTTCGCTCAATTTCATCAAGGGTAGTGAATTTTGTACCTTGTGGCATTGTTTTTACAATTACGTTGTTGCCAGTAATATACTTAGCATCAAATGCATGCAACGGCTGACCAGTTTCATGCAGCACAAAATTTGTAATGTCTACCACATTGTTTATTGGTTTTAGTCCAATAGCATACAATCTGTTTTTTAACCAATCCGGTGATTCTTTAATTTTCAGGTTTGATAGAGTAACACCGGCATATCTATGGCAAGCTTCCTGGTTTTTGATTTCTACAGGAATTGATAAATTGGTATTGTCTACCGCAAAATTATCTACCGAGGGTTTTGAATAGCTAATTGCCTCATTTTGACTTAAATAAGCTGCCAAATCCCTTGCTACGCCAATGTGCGATGAACTATCTACGCGGTTGGGTGTAAGCCCTATTTCAAAAACTACATCATTTTCAACTTTAAAATAATCTTTTGCGGCCTGGCCAATTTGTGCAGCATCATCCAATACCATAATACCATCGTGAGAGCTACCCAGTCCAATTTCATCTTCTGCACAAATCATTCCATGGGATTCCTGGCCACGCATTTTTCCTTTTTTAATTACGAAGGATTCATCGCCAGAATAAAGTGTAGTTCCAATAGTAGCAACAACTACTTTTTGGCCGGCTGCAACATTTGGTGCACCACAGACAATTGGTAATAGTTCGCCAGTCCCTATATCCACTTTTGTTATGCTAAGCCTATCAGCATCAGGGTGTTTGCTGCATTCAACAACTTTTCCAATTACTATTCCATCAAGGCCGCCCTTTATTGATTGAAAGTTTTCCATTCCCTCTACTTCCAAACCAATATTTGTTAAGATAACTGATAATTCGTCGGGGGTTAATGATGTTTTTATGTACTCTTTAAGCCAATTGTATGAGATTTTCATTATGTAGTTTTTTGAAATTGTCTTGTTTTGAAATATAAACGGACAAAAATAGGGATTTGTGAGGAAATAGGAAAGCGGAGTGTTATTTTTTATTAAGTAGCTGTAAAATGATGGGTTTTAGTTTTTTTTTGAAAAAAAACAGATAAATCTCCATTTATTGTATCTTGCAGGAAAAAAAAATATGGCACTATCAAACAATGATATTCTTAAAAAATTAAGGGTAGCTATGCATTTTCGCGATGAAGATATTATCGAAGTATTAAGTCTGGTAAATTATAAAATCAGTAAAAGTGAACTTGGAGCTTTTTTCAGAAGAGCAGATCATCCTAAATACAAAGAAA
>JARGGF010000561.1 GCA_029210905.1 Bacteroidales bacterium
TAAGCAAAATTTGCCCCAATTTCCAATGAAATCAAGGTAGGATCAAGCTTTCGTGAATTCATGATTTCACGTTGGTGGTCAATTAAAAAATCAATAAAGAACAATCCACCGTCCCAACAACAATTCATACTGTTACAACCTGCTTCTACTAAAACAGGAGAAATATCTGATATCAGGCTTCCTGCACCTTCCGCAAGCCCTTGTATAGCTTCAATCTGGGCATAACTTCCAACATTTGAAAAGAAAAGGAAGATGACAAACAGCATCGTAGGTAAATGTTTTTTCATTTTGACAAAATAGATTCATCCATTAAACACTTTCTTTTGATAAAATAATTTCCTGGTTCCATATTATGATAATAATCATTAAACGTAAAAAATATAGTTTAGCTTATAGATTTCTATTATTTTTGCAAAATATTTTTTACAATAATTAAAAAAAGTATTTAAACTTAAAAAAACTTTAAAAACTTTCTATAAGTTTAATTATCAATTACTTATAAAAACAATTTCAATAACTAATTAATATATAAAGATACAAATAAAAGATAGATGAATAAAAAAAAGAGAATAATAAAAGCCATGTATATTATTGCTGGTTTGCTGCTAATTACAGCACTCTTTGCGGGTTATTTCTTTTACAATATGATATATGCCAATAATGTTTCCAACCAACTTAAACAACCATATTATTTATACATAAAAAACAACAGTGATATTAATACAGTGATGGATTCTTTAAAAACTGCAAATGTTTTGGTTGATATGCAGAGTTTCAAGTGGGTTTGCGATAAAAAAAATTATTCAAAAAAAGTCAAAGGTGGAAGGTATGAAATAATACCTGGAATGAGCAATAATGAACTGGTTAATAATTTGCGAAGTGGAAATCAAAAGCCCATTAAACTTACCTTTAATTCTATACGGACCAAATACGAACTGGCAAAGAAAATATCAGAACAGTTATCGTTTGATTCACTTGAATTAATCAATTTATTGAATAATAAAGATTTCTTAAAAAAACAGGGATTCACTCCTGAAAATGTAATAAGCATGTTTATTCCAAATACTTATGAATTTTATTGGAATAAAAGTCCGGAGTCCTTTTTTGAGAAAATGCAGCAAGAATATCAAAAATTCTGGAATAAAGAACGCTTAGACAAACTTAATCGACTAAATATGACCAGATTGCAGGCATCAACTTTGGCTTCCATAGTTCAGGCAGAACAGTCTGTCCATAACGATGAAAAAGCCAGGGTTGCCGGAGTTTATATTAACAGATTAAAAAAAGAAATGCATCTAGAATCCTGTCCGACCGTTTTTTATGCTATGGGTGATTTTTCCAGACGAAGGTTACTTAACCGCGACCTTGAGTTTGAATCACCATACAACACTTATAAATATGGAGGTATACCACCTGCTCCAATAAACTTGCCTGAGATTTCATCTATTGACGCAGTGCTTAATTACGAAAAACATAATTATATATTTTTCTGTGCCAAAGAAGATTTCTCCGGATATCATTATTTTTCTACCAATTTAAAGCAGCATAATATCTACGCAAGAAGAATTCAGCTGGCATTAAATAAGAAAGGAATTAAGCAATAGTTCGAAAATAAATTTATTATAAACAAAAATTGTTGACAGAAAATGAAAATCCTGTTTTGATTTTTAATTGTTTATACAAGAATTTTCTATTTATTTGTTGATTTATTATTCATTTTCATGTAAAAATATAAATCTGTTAAAATTAATTATATAATTTCAATTTTTAAATTAAAAGCCTTATTTAATGGGAGCATTTCATGCATATGATATCAGAGGAATTTATAACACGGATTTTGATAAAAACGATGTTTATAAAATTGGCTATTTCCTGCCCAAACTACTCAAAACGGATAGAATTTTAGTAGGACGGGATGCCAGAATATCTTCTCCTGAAATTTTCGACTATTTAACAAAAGGAATTACACATGGAGGCGCTACCGTGTATGACGCAGGACTGTCAACAACGCCAATGATATACTACTCAACTGCCAGACATCATTTCGACGCATCGGTGATGATTACTGCCTCGCATAACGGCAAGGAATACAATGGCTTAAAGGTGTCTATGACCCATGCCCTGCCTGTAGGATATGACAATGGATTAAAAGAAATAGAACACTTAATGAAAACCAAAGGGATAGTTATTGCTGAAAAAAAAGGTAAAATACTTCCGTTTGACATTGTAGACAATTATATGGTGTTCCTGAAAAGATATTTACCTGATATCTCTGGCTTAAATATTACCATTGACTGTTCCAACGGAATGGCAGCTCTTTTGATAAAAGATATTCTGGGCAATCAGCCAAACTATATTTTCGATGAGCTTGATGGTACCTTTCCAAATCATGATCCAAATCCGCTGGTGCAGGAAAATGTAAAAGACCTTAAAAAAGCAGTTAAAGAAAATAAAAGTGATATTGGAATAATATTCGATGGAGATGCAGATCGCGTAATGTTTGTTGATGAAAAAGGTGAGTTTATACCTCCCGATTTAATGATTGGTGTTTTAGCCCACCACTTTTTAAAAGAAGAAAGAACAAACAAACCTAAAGTGATACATGATATCAGGACCTCCAAATCAGTAATTGAATACATTAAAAAGATGGGTGGCGAACCCTATATGTGGAAAGTTGGCCGTGCATATGCTGCAATAAAGCTCCGTGAAATAGATGGCTTGTTTGGCGGGGAACTTGCCGGTCATTATTATTTTAGAGATTTTTATTTTTCTGATTCTGGAATACTAACTACCTTATTGGTTCTTGAAATATTAAAAGGTTTAAAAGAAAATGGCAGAAACATTTCAGATTTAATTTCGGAAATATCAAAATATCATAATTCCGGAGAAATTAATTTTAAAATTCAGAATAAAGAAGAAGCCATGCTTTGCCTGAAGAATTATTTTTCTGAATCTGAAAAGTTAGTCGAATTTTATGATTTTGATGGCTACAGACTTGAATTTGCCGACTGGTGGTTTAATATAAGACCCTCAAATACAGAATCTTACCTAAGACTTCTGGTGGAAGCTAACACAAAAGTGAAACTCAAGGAAAAAATTGATACAATTAACAAATTATTAAATTCTTATATCTCAAAAAAATAAAAAATTATCATGAACCCTAAACATATTAAATTAATAGTCGTTTGCTTTTTAGTTATTTCCCAGGTAAATCTATTTGCTTACCAACCAACTGATACAATAGTTGTAAACAAAAAAACAAAAAATATCATTCTTTTGGTTGGAGATGGAATGGGCGTGGCAGAGATTTATGCAGGGCTGACAGCTAATAAAGGTAAGTTAAATCTAGAGCAATTTAAGTTTATTGGTTTTAGTAAAACATACTCAGCAGACAACTATGTAACAGACTCCGGTGCCGGAGCCACAGCTTTTGCATGTGGGCAGAAAACTAAAAATGGGGCCATAGCAGTTGATACTTTAGGGCATCCTTTAAAAACTATCCTTGAATTTGCAGAAGATGCAGGACTGGCAACAGGGTTGGTTTCAACCAGTGCCATCACTCATGCAACTCCAGCTTCATTTATTGCCCATAATGCAGACAGAAGTAAGTATGAGGAAATTGCTACTGATTTTTTGAAAACCGATATTGATGTTTTTATAGGGGGCGGCAAAAAACATTTCCAAAATCGTAAAGACAGTATAAATTTGGTTAAAGAATTGATAAAAAAAGGCTATACTGTAACAGATACAATTACTGATTTTAAAAACCTGAAAACAAAAAAGTTGGCTGGATTTACTGCATGGGAACACAATCCTTCAATATTAAATGGTAGGGGGAATATGCTAAGTGAAGGAACGAAAGTGGCAATTGATATATTAAATAAAAATAAAAAAGGTTTCTTCCTTATGATTGAAGGTTCGCAGATAGACTGGGGTGGCCATGCAAATGATGTGGACTACATTACTACAGAAATGATTGATTTTGATAAGGTTGTAGGCCAGGTACTCGATTTTGCAAAAAAAGACGGAAACACTTTGGTAATTGTAACAGCCGATCATGAAACCGGAGGCATGGCACTTAATGGTGGAGACATAAAGAATGGAAAGGTAGCAGCAGCCTTCACTGCCACACACCACACTGGAATTATGGTTCCGGTTTTTGCGTTTGGTCCGGGTGCTGAAAATTTCATGGGCATTTATGAAAATACGGCAATTTTTACTAAAATGATGCATGTACTATTTAATAATTATAAACAGGCTGAATTAAATTAAGCGACTGTTTCTCAATATTATTTATAGTAATATAAA
>JARGGF010000562.1 GCA_029210905.1 Bacteroidales bacterium
CCATTCCCAGGGGGTTGCAATGTAAACCAAATCAACTAAATTGCTGTCACACATTTTTTTAAATGCAGTATCACTGCCTGTAAATTCTTTTGCTTTGGGCAAACCTGCTTTGGCCAGGGTAGCTTGTGCTCCATCCATTGCAGCTTGACGGGTGTCGCAAATTGCAGTAATTTCGACTCCATCAATGTAGGTCATTCGCTCTACAGCTCCGCTACCACGATCACCAATGCCTACAAACCCAATTCGCACTGTTTCTAACTTGGGTGCTGCATAACCACACATATTAAAATTCATGGTTGGTAGGCGTTCTGCTGATTTTTTGGTATGAGCGTACTCACTTTCCTCGTTTATCTTAGTAAAGCTAACTAGCGGTGCTGATGCTATTACTCCTGCACCAAGACCTACCTTCTTTAAAAATGATCTGCGATTTGAACTCATAATTATATATTTTAATTTATTAATCTAGTTTATTGAACTGTATTTTTTTTAATATGCATTTTTTGTTAGAAATTGCATGTCTTTCTTTCTCATTGCTTTCAGATTTTTCAATAATTGTTTAAATCAAGTTTTTGCTTAATTTGTTTCATCAAAATAGATCGACAACACCTTGCCCATGATTACTGGAAGAACGCCCATCAATCCGGCACTTTCTTTTAGTCCCGAAAACTGAATTTTTGTTTCCTTCTTTAAAAATGGCATGGTATATTTTTTGAGTTTTTGCCTGATAAGACCAATTAATATTTGTTTTGCATCTGCCATTTCACCACCAATAATTATAGACTCAGGATTGTATAAATGAATTAAGATACTTATTGCTTTCGCTAAATGTTCACCTGCCATTTCAAGTAATTCTATAGAAAATTGATCACCTTCATGGGCTGCAGCAATGATAATTCCAAGTTTTATATTATTTATATTGCCGTTTACCAT
This sequence comes from Bacteroidales bacterium, assembly GCA_029210905.1. Taxonomy (GTDB): domain Bacteria; phylum Bacteroidota; class Bacteroidia; order Bacteroidales; family NBLH01; genus NBLH01. The sequence continues at coordinate 931 of JARGGF010000562.1, forward strand.
GGCGGTAATCTTGGTACCTTTCCCTTTTGAAATTTCTTCTTTTGCTTTTTTTACCAAAGCTGTTCCTGAAGCAAGGGTTTCCAGGCAACCTATTCTGCCACAATAACATAACTCGCCATCAGGATCCATCTGAATATGACCAAATTCTCCGGAATAACCGGTGTGCCCACGATATATATCGCCATTTATTATTTGCCCAAGTCCAATTCCTGATCCTACATTCACAAACAACGAATTGAATTTGTTTTTGGCTAAACCAAACCACAACTCACCAATTGCCATTGCTTTTGTGTCATGTTCCACAATTATAGGTTTTTCAAAAAGATCTCCAAAAATCTCCAGAAGCGGTCTTTGGGCCAGGAGAGGGTAACTGTAACTCATCCCTTCGCGCATGTTGATCAAACCCGGAATTGTAATACCATAACCCAAAATTTGCTTGCTGCTCAGACCAACTTCTTTTAAAAGTATCAAAACCTCTTGTTTAATAATTTGCAGAATATTTTCTGAAGTATCAATTCCATCTTTTAATTCCAGGAGTGCACTAACTGGCTGATTTAGCATGTCGTATATCAAAATCATCGTGCGCCGTCTACTTAGCCTGATGCTCACAAAATGACCTTTGGTAGGATTAATCCCGTAAATTGCCGGACGGCGGCCACTTTTTGAATCCGCAATCCCAATTTTTTTGGTCCATTTATCTTGTGTTAATTCACCCATAATAGCGGTTAATGTAGGAATGCTATTATTGCATAAATCCCGCAGTTCAGCAATGGTTTTAGTACCTTCTTTATAAAAAATTTCAATAATTTGCTTTTTAAGGACAGACCTTTTGATATTTTGTGACGAATATTTTCCTTCGACTTCAATTAGCTTGTCTTTATCTGAATTTTCTTTCTTCATCCTGCGAATATTTATATGCAAAAAGGGGTTTTTATAAATTTAGTTTTAATCGACTTCAGTTTCTGAAAATCTTTTAAAGCTTAAAATTAAAATAAATTCATTAAATCAATAATTTACATTTTTGAACCTTGTAAAATATAAACAGACTCCTTATCTAATAATTAACAAACCTACTTTTCTGCCTGTCATCGATTAAGAATTATCCCCAAATTAATTTGCCGGTTTTTATAGCAAAAATTGTTGCATCAAATGAATAACGCTTTCATAGCAGCTTTAATCGGAAGGTAACACTCCAAAATTAATATCGGGGGCCGTTCCTTTTGCTGTTCTTGTATGAGATTCATCAAGTTTTGAATAATCACTAAAAAACCCGCAATTACGAAGATAGAAACCCCTTGATTCACCGGACAAACCACCTGCAAAATCCAGACGTGCATTTGAGCGAGCTGTTTGATCAGCAGTAAATTTGGAACTTATTACTTCTAGCCATTGGCCATTGGTGTCATAAACCCATTGATTATCATAATAAGCCATCCGACCTATAGGGCCTGTATTTGTTGCAAAATTTTCAAGAAATGAGTAAAGATCTTGTAAAAATACATTATCTGAATAAGGACGTTTCCAGCTTGCTATTAAGCTCCAGTTTCCAATTTCAGGAGCATAAAAATAGGCAGTGTATATGGTATTATTACTACCATCAGGCGCTCCTTTGAGTAAAAATCGATAGGTATTACCTGCTTTCCAGTTGTATATCAGATAACTCTGACCACCGCTTCCTTCACCGCCAAAATCATTCGTATTGACATTTGCTCCTTTGGCTATTAATATAACACGCTGGTCTGCAGGTATTGTACCTGGGTTGTCTGTATTATAGGGGCTCCACACAGAGAACAAAACCCTTCGTTCGGTAGCAGAATTGACCTGGATTCCAAAATAACCATGTTTGAATCCATTTGCCATATAATATGAGCCAATGACATCATTTCCTTCAGGTACGGTGATTTCGTTATAAAAATAAACAATATCATTAGCAGTAGTAGGTACCTGATAGGCTAAGTGAACTGAAGGGCCGCGGCGTCCCCAATAAAAATATTCCTCATTTACATAATTAACACCAGATTCTGTTGCAGTATTACCTAACATAACAGCATTGATTTCAGCAAAAACAGCAGAACTTTTTTTAATACCTTTTAGATCAATGTAATAATACCCTGCGGAGGGGATATCAAAGCTATTAATGAAAACCACCTTATTTGTTGTATTATCAATGGTAAGCCTCTTCGTTTCACCATTAAATGTAGCATCCAATTCCGTTGTACCTGAGCTCACCTTGCATCTGATTCCTATATCAAGCTTGCCTCCTTTTTCAACGCGAAAATAAGTGCGTAAAACATCATTTGAGGAAGCCCAGATAAAATCTTTAAAATCAAATGATTCCAACTGCTCAGTATCTACATTGCGTAAAAACCAACTATTCCCCTCTGTTGGAATTGCAATTGACAATTGAGGCACATAAGGCTCCTGATTCTCTCCTTTTCCACAAGAAAAAGATGAAAAAAGCAGTATGGCCATATATAACACCCTGTTTTTAAATAATTTTTTCTTCATAATTGATTGTTTTAATAAAATTAATTAAATAATTGAATAAATCATTACCATATAGTAACAAAATATATTTAAAAAGTTCAATATCGTTAATATAATTTAAAATATTTATTTAAATTAAATGATTGTTCTTTTAGCCTGATAAATATCAAATACCTTTCAATTTTGCCAAACTTCCTCTTGCAAATAATTATAAAAAGGCTTTGTCTATTGATTAAACACTTAAATAAACTTTCCCAAAACCTTGAACTGGCAAGCGAAAATTAAATTTATTGCAATAAGCCTTCCCAATCTTTTATTCTAAAATATAATGCAACAAAAATCTTTTTTTTAAATGTCAATCAATAAAAGCGTATTGCTGGATTACGACAGATTTTGGTTACAAATATATTAAAATAATTTAATAAATATTAATTTAAATGTATTTGATATTAAAAATATTTATTATGTTTGTGCTGTAATCTGATTTCAATTTTGATCAGATTAAGTATATAAACTGAAAACCTAATTATTTATATGGCAAATATTTTTTGATGGATTGGATTTTCATGCTTGAATAATATGAAAGTTGGTTTTGAGTGTAAAACAAATACAGGGTTTGATGTATCAAAAGAAATAAACAACCATGATCGGGTATTCTTTAATCGAAATTTTTCCATTCAACAGCTTAGATACTTTTCAGTGAAAAACTGAAGTCATTAATCTACTATTAATCAATTATTTCAAATTTAATATCAATAGACCTATGAGAAAACGAAACGAGAAAGGTAGTCACTTATACCTTGATTTTAGAAAAAGAAGTCGCATGGTGCTTTTACTAATTATAAGCGCCGTAATTGTTACATCAATTACAAGTAGTTGCGAGAAAGAGA
>JARGGF010000563.1 GCA_029210905.1 Bacteroidales bacterium
ACTTCCCAACCTTTAATACCTTGAGCAAGTGCTTTATTTATAGTTCGTTCTACTTCGTTTTGGTATTTATTTTTTATTTTGTCTACGCTCACTTTAGATTCAAAAACAATTCCTGAACCTCTTTCGCCAGGTTCAATTGAAAAAGTCATTACTGCCCAACAGGGCTTAGGCATGGTGTAGCGCACAGTTCCTTGTCCTTTTTTTGAAGGTGTTTCTTTATAAATTACGGTAGGATCAACAAACTCAGCTTCAATCCCAAAACGATTTTTGATAATTATTTGAAGTATTTCCATTTGAATAGCTCCCATTATTCTCAAATGGAGCTCTTTATCATCCTTTAACCATTTAAAATCGAGCAAAGGATCTTCACTGGCCAATTCGAGTAAAGCAATAGCCAGGGCAGCATAATCATTTTCATTTATTGGCCTAACCTGAACAGTTAGCAAAGGGGCATTTAAGCTGGTGATTTCGGGCACACCTTGCGGGTTTCCTAATATATCCCCAACCATCACATTCGTCAGACCGCTTATTACTCCAATATCACCGGCATTTAATTCGGGCATATCTTCCAACTTGGTGGTATACAGTTTTTTAATCTGAGACACCTTTTCTTCAATTTGTTGGCTGAAATTCAAGACATTATCACGATTTTTCAGGCTACCTGAAAACAAACGGACATGGGCCAGTCTGCCAAGTGTTTTATCATGCTCAAGCTTAAATACGAGAGCAGAAAGCTCTGAATCCATATTGGTATTAGCTTTTGGCAAATAATCCAACACTCCATCGAGTAGTTTTTCGGTACCAATTCCATTTTTTGCAACCCCAACAAAGACAGGAGAAATTTTGTTTTCCCGACTTAGCTTTTTAACCTTATCCAACAATCTTTTTTCAGGAAGCTGATTGCCTTCCATAAATGCCTCAAGTACTTCTTCGTCAATTTCGGCCAATGTTTCCAAACTTTTTTCAAACAATGCAGTGGTTACCTCATTTGGTTCTTTATTTGACAATAAATCTCTAGTATTTGCATCATTATCCCCCTCATTAACAGGATATTGTAAAGCAAAAAGCGGTGTAGAAAGCTCCCTTTGTAATTCGTTAAAAACCTCCAGGACATCTGCACCAGAACGATCTATTTTATTAATAAAAATAATTGTTGGGATATTTAAATCCTGCAAAGCATGCCATAAACTGTATGTGTGAGCCTGAACTCCTTCTACAGCCGAAACTAAAAGTATTGCGCCATCCAGTACTCTCAAAACGCGCTCTACTTCAGCAGAAAAATCGATGTGACCAGGGGTATCAATCAGGTTAATTTGTGTTCCATTCCATTCGAATGAGGTGGCTACAGAACGCACCGAAATACCTCGTTCTTTTTCCACTTCAAGGTTATCGGTTATGGCAGAACCTTTATCTACATTTCCAGGCGATCGGGTGGCACCGCCTAAAAACAGAAATTGTTCAGTTAAGGTTGTTTTTCCAGCATCAACATGGGCAAGTATCCCAATATTCTGAATGGGTTTTGACATTTTAGATCTTTAAAAAATACAAGTGTATTGATTTGTTTTTTTTGGAAAAAAACCTGGCAGGTTTTTCAATAATTATAACTGGCTTTAAAAATAGCGCACTATATATTATTTAATAAAAACCTGACAGGTCTGCCTGAAAATTGATAGCTGATTTAGTCTGATCAGCAATATTATTTTTTAAGTTTCACCCTCATCAAAACATCATCTGCAGTTATGTAAAGATAATTCTCATCCGTATCAAAGCAGCAGTTGGCAGTTGCCCTTCCAGTGCTTATAGTTGCAAGATGTTTTCCTTCGGGGCTGATAATTAGCACACCACCTGGTCCAGTGGCAAAAATATTTCCACTGCTGTGCACTTTTAACCCATCAGGCAATCCTTCAGCCTTTTTTAATAATTCATTTGAATCAAATAAAACTTTGCCGTTTATTAATTTGCCTTCTTCATTAATTGTATAGGCATATAATACTGAATTTTCAGGATCAGAATTGTTGATGTACAAGGTTTTCTCATCAGAAGAAATACCAATGCCATTCGGTCGGAATAAAGTATCCACCAAGCGTTGGACTTCTCCATTTCGCTTTACACGGTAAACACCATTTACCCCAATTTCTGCAGTTTTTTGATCAGGCTGACCGTAAGGTGGATCAGTAAAATATAGATTTCCCAGACTGTCAATGGTTAAATCATTTGGGCTGTTATAATCCTTCCCTTCGTACTTATCGGCAATGCTAATAAACTGATGCTGTGGATTTTCAAGTCCTGAATTTAGAAGTGCAATTCTTCTATCACCATGTTGGCAAATTAACAAATCACCCTCATAATCAAGTAACAAACCGTTTGGGCCATTATTCGATTTTTCATTTCCCTCAGAAGTGTGGCCGGCTGCATCAAGAAAAACCGAAATACTGTCTTTTTCTGACCATTTATAAATCTTATTCTCAGGCACATCAGAAAAAAGCAAGGTATTTAAATCATCAACCCAAACAGGGCCTTCACTCCAGTTAAAACCTTGGGCCAATATTTCAATAGAGGCATTAGAATCAATGAGTTGGTTTGCAGCCGCATCAAAAATATTTATTGCTATTTTTCCGTGTGGCTTTTCAGAATTGTTACATGCAACTATTATTGCAAGAAAAATTAACAGACTTAGCGTTTTAGTTTTATACATAACTTACTGATTTTAATTATAATAACTAATATTCCTTTCGGTATTCAAAATTTGAGTATTGTCTTTGTTTACTATTCTGCTGATCCAGTTTTTGTTATCATCATATTGATATTCAATAAGATATTTAATAACATCACCATTATTTCTTTTTACTTCAATTTCACTTATATCATTCTTATCATTGAAATTGTACGAAATGTTTGCTTCATTCAGAAGTTCCTTTTTAATAAGATTATAGCCTAAATAGGTATACTTTTGTGTTAAAATACCTTTGTCTGCATCATTCACTTCAACTACAAAACTCCCGTCTTCATAATTTTTAAGCAACATCTGGTACAATAGTTTTTCAGGTTTTAAAGCACGCTTATTCCCATCTTTAATTGGTTTAAACTGAAAACCGGAAATCGTCTTCAAGTCTTCAGAATATTTAAACATCACATTCTGATCAGTTTCACGAAAGATGAATTTCAAAAAATTATCCGGTCGGTACTCAAAAATTTCTTTTACATATCCAGGATGGTAACCCGCAATACTAAGGAGTTGCTTAGTACGGTTGTATTCAAATCGTATGGAGTAATCCTGATTATTGTTTATATAGGTTTGTATTATGTCGCCTTCTTCATTATAAGCATGCGTATATTCTGTCTGTGGGTCAATTTTTACGGGTAGGTAATTTATCAATTCCCGGGCTAAGCTTACTTCATCTGTTGTATTCTTTTCGATAATTTTGTAAACTCCCTTTTTGTTATGAAATTCATATCCTAACTGTGTTGTTAAATGATTATTAAACAACTCATTTTGAGGTATGTACTCACTGCATGAAGAAGCAAAAAGAAGAAGTGAAACCAGTAATAAGAGATTTTTTGACATAAATTTTATATTAACAATATTAGTGATCAACATTTGTAGTATTATATTTGGGCAGGTTAAAATAATATCCTCCAAAGATAAAGAATTGAAAATAAACTGCAAGAAATAAATTTTTCAAAAAGATTAAAAGCAAGCACATTATCAAAACAAAAGTGACTTCTGTCGCTGGGCGCACAGTGTAAAATACACACTTTTTTTGTTATATTTGCAGTCGAAAAAGAATTATAATGAAAATCAAATCAATTACTTGATATTAATTCTTCATTAAATGATTACAATTTAATTCCTAATTAATATAGCTATAATATGAAAATTAAATTTATCATTCTGATTGCAACTTTTGCTTTTTTTGCCTGCAAAACCCAAAATGAGCAAAAAACAACAAATACCAACTATTCTGCTGAAGGAAAAATTGTTACAATTTACACAACAGCAAAAGATACCAGCCTGAAGCTCACCCAAACAGGCCAGTCTGAGTTTGAAAAAGCAATACAACCGCTCGAAACTGAAGTAGCTGTTTTCGTTAATCCAAACAAATCATTTCAAACATTTTTAGGAATAGGCGGAGCAATTACTGATGCCTCATCCGAGGTATTTGCAAAACTTTCTGAGGCTAAGCAGCAGGAACTGCTTGACGCTTATTATAGTAAGGATGGAATTTCATACAGTTTAGTCCGTACGTCCATCCATAGTTGTGATTTTGGTTCAGGAAGCTTTACTTATAATGAGGAAGGCGATAA
>JARGGF010000564.1 GCA_029210905.1 Bacteroidales bacterium
TTGCAATAATACCGGGACAAGACTGGATTCCATGTTTGTAACACCACAACTCATTGAGGGATCCTCAAATGCAGATGGAAATGGCAAAGTTGGTGAAAACATAAACCCAACAGTAAAAGTAGAATTTTTAGAAGATCGGATTGGAAAGATTGAAAATACTTCTTATTTGATTATAAAAACAGAATTGGAAACAATTGATGCAAATAATATACCGCCAATTTCCTGGAAAATGTTCTCGGATTATTATTTTTATTTCCATGTTGGGGTGGCGGCGACGGTTAATTAGCACTTCGACAGGCTCAGTGACCGATTGGAAATTGGTATATTAGTATATTGGTTCTTATTATACTTAAAGGGGATTCTTTTTTAATAAACAAATACACCAATATACAAAAACAAATACACAATAAAATACAACATATTGACAATCAACCATAAAATATTATTAACTGCTCTAGTTTGTATTAACCTGCAGATAGCCAGCTTGTTTGCGCAGGATAATACCATGTACATGCTGCATCAATTGCCACAGGCTAATATTTTGAACCCCGCTGTTGATTTTCCATGCGACTTTTACATAGAACTACCTCTACTTTCCTCTGCAAAATTAGCCTACAACAACAGCAGTTTTACCTATAAAGATATACTAAGGCAAGGTACTGGAGATCAGCAGGATTCATTAGTTCTGGATTTTGATAATATTTACCCACACCTTCGAAAAAACAATTATATCAACCTTGAAGTTGAAAATGTTATTTTAGGTGCTGGTTTTCATTGGAAAGAATACTTTATTTCAGCCAGGATTTACCACAGACTGCAATCTTCAGTTCAATATACAAAAGATTTAATTGGTTTAAAAGATGGTAATTGGAATCCGGTGACTGATAGCCCGATAAACTATCAATTAGCTGGAAATGAGCTAAATGAAATAAGTTATTGGGGAATATCAGCAGCCATTTCCCGTGATTTTACTTCAAGTTTAAGATTAGGTGCTCGTTTGAGTTATTTAAAAGGAAGTTCAAATTTTCAAACAAAAAATTCAGAGCTAGAGATTAGTACAACAGAACAGCCTGTTGCAGTAAATATCCATACAGATTACGAAGTAAATGCTTCTTTTCCAATGGAATACCAAAGAGATGCGAATGGAAGAATTTATTCGATGCAACCTGTTTTCGATAATTTTGTGAAGGATTTTATTTTTAATTCAAACAGGGGAGTTTCAATAGATTTTGGAGCAGTTTACCAATATAACGATAAAATTAAACTGGCGGTAAGCGTTTTGAACCTGGGTTTCATCCGATGGGCAAGCAATAGTGTGAACCTAAGAACAGAGGGCGATATCAACTATATAGGCGTGGACTTAGATCAATATGCCCTTCCAAACCAAAATACAGATCTGATTCAAATATTGAGAGATACCATATCAAGTTCCTTTCATTTTTACGACAGTCCAACAAAATATTTAACATTACTTCCAGCCCGGATTTTTGCAGGTGGAACTTATCAGCTCTCACCCATAACTGAACTAGCATTAACAGGAAATATTTCTATCATAAATGGTGCAACAATTCCAACAATAACCGGGTCTGTAAATTTGAAACCTAATGATTTTTTAAATTTGTCCGGGAGCATTTCATATGCAAACAGAACGATTAGAAATATTGGATTAGCCTTTATTTTGGGCAACCCTTCTTTTAATTTTTACTTTGTAAGCGACATGTTACCAATTAACTATGTACAGGAAACACAAAGTGGTTTAATATTTCCATACAATTCAAGATCATTCAATTTCAGATTTGGAATCAATTTATTGTTTGGCTGTGGCAATTCAAAATCCGGCAACAGTTCAAGATCAGGAGGAAAAGTTTGTCCGGCTTATCGTTAAATTATAAATTTAAAAACTATTGCAAATAATTATGAAACAACTCTTTACAAAATTCTGACATTAATGATCTTTGTGAAGCTTCGTGCAAAACTTCGTGTAACTTTGTGATCTAAAAAAAAACAATATAATATAAAAAATATTACAAAATCACCTAAAAATCAAAACCCTAATTGAAATGAAAAAAGTAAAAACCAGGATGTTTATTTCGCTTGTTGCGATATTTATAGCATTAATTAGTAGTTCACTTTCAGCTCAGCTTGTGAATATAGTGCCAACCAATAGTAGTCAGGCGGATATAATGAAGACCTATAAACTGGCTGCAATCTCAGCAAACAATGATTACCACTCAACCAGTGCAAATTTCGACGCCAATTTATTCCCGCTATGGGGAGAGCACAGCGTGTACTGGATAAATTCCGGAAGTAATGCAGGAGCATTTATGCTCCCTGACGAAATTCCTGGAGAATTTAGCTCAGTATCGAAAAGTACGATAACAAACTACGATTGGCAGGCAAACAATCATTATAGTCTGCAATTTAAAGCGAATTCCAAATCCATTGCCATTTTTGAAAGCCTTTTTGAAATTTCAGGAGCCAGTATTAATTGGGAAAGTGCTTATTTTCAGAATATTATCAACAGTTATTTGATGCAGAATGCACATTATGTTTGCAATGAAGAACAAATTATCAGTAATGGTTTTTCTGAAGATACAAAACTGTTGATTGTTCCGGCTTTTTCGCAAGCTGGTGGTAACAATAAAACTTATATCGACAGTGTATTTCTTGAGTATCCAGGAATAACCGCCAAAATAAATGCCTTCCTTGCATCGGGTGGAACCATCTATACAGAAGGTAATGCAGCATACTTTGCTGAAAAATTAGGTTACTTGTCCGAAGGCGCCATTAATTTTAACGACTTGTATACTTCGGCAAACAATAGTGCAAACATCACTTTTGAAGCAAATTCAGCGCCTTTTTCATTTTGTATTGAAAATACCAGCACTTATGTGTCTGAAATTCCAATGGTTACAATTGCTGACCAAAATATAATAGCCCGACTGAATACAGACAATCGTCCCTTATATTTCCAATTAAACAATGCCAATGGAGGCAGGATTTTGTGTAATCTGGCCTTACCAACAGTTGGTGGTTACTTAAATCTAAAAAGTGGTGGTAAGCAACTGCAATGGACGTTTAACGCCATTTTCTCTGCTTTTATTTCGAAAATGGATGTCACACGGTCAGTTTTTAATCAGATACCCACACAAGCCAACATGGGAAACAACAGCGTTTCTTACGATGCGGTGGATACTTTCGAAGTACATGTTAAGATTAGAAATGTTTCAAATAGCTCATTATCAGGAATTAATATTACAGAAGAAGTTGGTGAATATTTTAGTTTTGTAGATGTAACCACTAATCAGGGAAATTTTTCGCAGAACGGGAATACGCTGGAATTCAACAATATATCACTTGGAGCCAACTCCGAAATTGAAATTGTTTATCGCCTAAGCACACCGGAAACTGGCACAGGAATGCACGAAAGAGTGGATGAGTTTTTGGATGTTGCTTCGCTGATGCATGCATCAAAAGGAGCTTTCTCTTATGCTGATAATCAAGGCATTAACCATTTTTATAAAAATAAAAATTATGCTGATATCATGTTCAGTGCCCGATTGGTGGCTGATGCCGATGTAAACTGGAAGAACTTTCTGGGGCTTGAATATCAAGCCTTTAAAGTTTTTATGAACATGGAAAACAAAGAACGTACTTCGGCAGTTGAAACCGAATATATTCAATACATTCCCAAAGATGTACCTTTTTACTGGTCAGATAACTCATTAAATATCCCGATTTTAAAAACACCGGGCGGTAAATTTGTAGACGTAATAAAAGGCAGCAATATTGAAAGTGCACCCGATTTTGATATGGATTCTGATGGAAAACCAGATGTGTGGCTCGATACAGCCTCAATTTATCCAAAAGGCTACACCCTTGTTGAAGAAGAAGTATACTGGCAAAATCCCTGGGCCCACTTGTCTGGCGCTACCCAGGCCGTTTTTGAAGATATTGACCATGATGGGGTTACAGCTCAGGATACCGATGGTGATGGCATTGTAGATGTAGAAGAACCAGGTGATAAAATCAGGGTTTGGAAAGTCACCTGGGACATAGGCTCAGTGCCTGGTTATCAATACTATGAGCCATATTGTTATTACGAGATGTGGATTGATCCTCCTCAGTTGGTAGACCTTTCCAAAGGTGCTGGATTCGCCCATGGAACCATTCCACAGGATGCGAACATGTTTTATCCTTACACTCCCGACATTACTTCGGCGAACATTAGTGACACCACCTGGAGTCATTGGATGGAGCGCGATACTGATGGGAACATAATCTGGAAAAACC
>JARGGF010000565.1 GCA_029210905.1 Bacteroidales bacterium
GATACTTTCCCTGCCGGAACACTTTCTGGTGCGCCCAAACACCGTGCTATGGAATTAATCGACGAAATAGAAGAAAAAAACCGCGGATTTTATGGGGGCTGTATTGGTTACCTGGGACTAAACGGAGAAATAAACCAGGCCATTCTAATACGCTCATTTTTAAGCAAAAACAACGTTCTAAGCTATCGTGCTGGTGCCGGAATTGTGGAAAAATCTGTTGAAGAAAATGAGTTAAACGAGGTGGATAATAAAATTGGTGCACTCAGGGCTGCGGTAAAACAAGCAACGGAAATATAAGATAAGAAATTAGACATTAGAACCTGGAAATTAGCTTGTTGTGGATTTAACAGACTAATTCCTTTTATAAAAATAAGAATGAAAATACTGGTATTTGATAATTACGATTCCTTCACCTACAATCTGGTTCATTATGTTGAAAAAATCACTAACAAGAAAGTTGATGTTTTTCGTAATGATGAAATCAGTCTTGAGGCAGTCAATAAATACGATAAAATTATTTTATCACCCGGACCGGGCATTCCTGATGAAGCTAATCTGCTAAAACCTTTGATAAAAGAATATGGCCCAAGCAAAAGTATACTTGGAGTGTGCCTTGGTCTTCAGGCAATAGCAGAGGTATATGGTGGCAGTTTGAGTAATCTTGAAACGGTATATCATGGGGTAGCTACCCTGATTGAACAAAAAGAAACCGACGAAGTACTTTTTAGAAACATTGCACCTGAGTTTGAGGCCGGACGATATCATTCATGGATCGTAGACCGAAAACACCTGCCAGCTTGTTTTAAAATTTCAAGTATGGATAAAAACGGACAAATCATGTCACTTTTTCATACAAGTCATGATGTAAGAGGTGTGCAGTTCCATCCGGAATCAATTTTAACACCCGAAGGGGAAAAAATGATTCAGAATTGGTTAAAAAGTTGATGATTTAAATTACACAGAGTTTCACAGAGAACCACAGAGATGTGCAAAAATCTCTGTGAATCTCTGTGAAAACTCCATGTATCTCTGTGAAAAAAAAATAAACTATGAAAAAAATACTCGAACAACTTTTTGAAAATAAGCAACTTAGCTACGATACTGCTAAAGAAACCCTTACCAATATCGGACAGGGAAAATACAACCAGAGCCAGATAGCTGCTTTTCTTACTGTTTATCTGATGCGGAGTATTTCACTCAACGAATTGGCAGGTTTTCGGGATGCTTTGCTCGATTTATGTGTAAAAATTGATTTATCAGATTTTAATACCATAGACCTTTGTGGAACAGGTGGCGATGGTAAAGATACTTTCAATATTTCAACGCTTTCTGCCTTTGTTGTGGCTGGTGCCGGATACAAAGTAGCCAAACATGGGAACTATGGCGTTTCATCTGGCTGCGGATCGTCCAATGTGCTGGAATATCTAGGATATCAATTTACTAATAATCAGGATGAGTTAAGAAAAAGCATTGAAAAAGCTGGAATTTGCTTTTTGCATGCTCCTATGTTTCACCCAGCCATGAAAAATGTAGGCCCAACGCGCCGTGAGTTACAAACCAAGACATTTTTTAATATTCTTGGGCCCATGGTGAACCCAGGTTTTCCTCAAAATCAGATTGTTGGAGTATTCAATCTGGAAGTAGCGCGCTTATACGCCTATCTCTTTCAACAATCAAAGGCAAATTTTTCAATTATTCATGCACTGGATGGCTATGACGAAATATCTCTGACAGGAAATTTCAAAGTAATCTCAAATCAACAGGATGTAATTTTGAGTCCTGAGGATATTGGTTTTCAGAAAATTAAAGCTGATTTAATAAAAAGTGGAGGTTCTATTGTAGAAGCTGCAAAAATATTTATGACCATACTTGAAGGAAGAGGAACTGAAGCCCAAAATAGCGTTGTTCTGGCAAATTCGGCTTTAGCAATTCAGACCATAAGCCAGAATAAAAACATGGAAGATGCTGTGGAAGAAGCAAAGGCTTCTCTGATAGGAGGAAAAGCTTTGAAGTCACTCAAAACATTGATAGATAATATTTAAGTATTTAGAGTGCCTTAAGTACTCTTAAATACTCAAGGCACTTTTAAGTCCTCATAATCAAAATTTAACACTCAAAAAATGAACATTCTTGAAAAAATAGTCCTCGAAAAACGCAGTGAGGTTAAAGAACGAAAAAAGCTCTACCCCACCGCTCTGCTGGAAAAAAGCCTTTTCTTCGACAATAATAACGTTTCGATAAAAGATTATATCCTGCGTGATGACAAATTTGGTATTATCGCTGAGTTTAAACGAAAATCGCCATCGAAGGGGATGATAAATGAATATGCCGATATTGAAAAAGTATCCATTGGTTATATGCAGGCAGGGGCTTCTGCACTCTCAGTGCTAACTGATGAGAAATTTTTTGGAGGAAGCTCAAAGGATTTAACCACAGCACGAAAATTTAACTTTTGTCCCATTCTCAGAAAAGATTTTATTATCGATGAATATCAAATAGTGGAAGCCAAATCAATTGGTGCTGATGTTATATTGCTGATTTCGGCCATTTTATCAACTTCAGAAGTAGAACGCCTGGCTAAATTTGCCAAATCACTCGGATTAGAAATTCTATTGGAGCTTCATGATGAGTCCGAATTAAATCATATCAATCAACATGTTGACCTAGTGGGTATTAATAATCGAAATCTAAAAGATTTTTCAGTAAATATCAATAAATCAATCGAAATGGCTAAAGCCATCCCTGATGATTTTGTTAAGGTAGCAGAAAGCGGAATATCCAATATTGATACCATACTAAGATTTAGAGAAAATGGCTTTAAAGGATTTCTAATGGGAGAGCGATTTATGCAAGCATCAAGACCCGAACTGGCTTGTAAAAATTTTATTGCTGAACTAAAAAAAGCAATATAGTTTTTCTCATTCGGCTTAGGTTCTGCCTAAGTCAAACATATCCCGGCAGGCTGAGTCTGCCAAAATAGAAATGACAAAGGCTAAGCCTTTGCCAACAAAAAGAAGAATTTAATTTACCATTTTTTAAAATGCTAAAGTTAAAAGTTTGCGGAATGAAATATCCTGAGAATATCAATCAATTGGTTGATATTCAGCCAGATTATATGGGATTTATTTTTTATCCAAAATCAAAAAGATTTATGGCAGATTCTCTTGATTCGGAAATTTTAAAAGCAATTCCAAAATCAATTAAAAAAGTTGGTGTTTTTGTCAATGAATCAGCAGAAGTAATTTTAAGCATGGTGGAAAAATTCCGACTTGATCTTATTCAATTGCATGGCAATGAAAGTTCAGATTTTTGCAACATGCTTTATATTAACAAATTAATACTAATTAAAGCCTTTCAGTTACATCAGAAGTTTGATTTTGGTACTCTGGAAAATTATAAATCAAGTTGTCAATATTTTCTATTCGACACCCAAACACCCCTCTACGGAGGAAGCGGTCATAAATTCGATTGGAAAATACTCTACCACTACGATAATGATAAACCTTTCTTTTTAAGCGGTGGCATTGATTTAGAAGATGCTCATAAAATACTGAATATCAAAAATTTAAATATTCATGCCATCGATATCAACAGCAAGTTTGAAATAGAACCAGGAATGAAAAATATTGAAAAAGTAAAAAAATTTAAGGATTTATTAACTCAATAAAACATGTCAAAATATACAGTAACCAGTCAGGGATTTTATGGACAATTTGGAGGAGCCTTTATCCCCGAAATGCTTTATCCTAATGTAGAAGAGCTTAGAAACAATTATCTTCAAATAATGGAATCAGAAGACTTCAAAAAGGAATTTAATGATTTGATGGTCAATTATGTAGGTCGTCCAAGTCCATTGTACTTTGCCAGCAGGCTATCAGAAAAGTATGGAGCCCAAATCTATTTAAAGCGTGAGGATTTAAACCACACAGGATCACACAAAATAAACAATACCATTGGACAAATTTTACTGGCCAAAAAATTAGGGAAAAAAAGAATTATTGCTGAAACAGGTGCCGGGCAGCATGGCGTAGCCACTGCCACTGTTTGTGCTTTAATGAACATGCCCTGCGTAGTTTATATGGGCGAAATAGACATGGAACGTCAAAAACCTAATGTTTTGCGAATGGAAATGCTGGGTACGGAAGTCCGCGCCGCAAAAAGTGGTAGTAAAACCCTTAAGGATGCAACTAATGAGGCACTTCGTGACTGGATAAACAATCCGCAGGATACACATTATATAATTGGTTCCGTAGTTGGCCCCCACCCCTACCCTGATTTAGTGGCTCGATTCC
>JARGGF010000566.1 GCA_029210905.1 Bacteroidales bacterium
GGAGCAATAGTACCATTGTATTCATACTGTTTAATTACTCCATCAGAAATTCGCAAGGTTGCTGTAGCATCCGGAGGTATGATATTGCCATATGCTTCAAAAATTAAACGTCCTAATTTTTGATTTAAAACCTCTAAAGTATTGTACAATTTTTCTCTTTTGTCATTATTTGCGGCTGTGAATCCTCTGGAAACAACATAATATTGAATTAAAGGATCTTTTGATGCAAGAATAGCATCTGATCCAGCGTTAATCAATCCCTCAATGAACGATTCATTAGCCATTTGTGAGTTTTCATTCATGAAATTAACAGCTTTTTCATCAATATTCCCACCATAAGTGTTTTTAAAAAGCTGATAATTCCCGCCCATAACTTTACTTAAAAAATTTGCATGTGCAGCAATTAAATAGGTCTGTAAATCAGCATCTGCAGGCTGAACAAAAATATCCGCTTTAGTTTTTGAAATATTCTCCTTTTTATAGTCGTTGAGCCGTTTGTCTTCAGGCAGTTTCATTTGTTCAGCATAAATTACCAGATTTTTAGCAGTATTCCGATAGGAAGAGGCATAATATTCTGATACCCGGAATACCAAATGCTCTTTTTCAAACTTGTTAAGTTCTTCAAAAACCTTATCTATTTCATTCCATATTTTTCCATATTCTTTAGATAATTTTTGATCTTTTTTTACCTTTTCCTTTAGGTTGTTTTCAAAGTCCTGCTTCTTGGTCATTAAATATTCGTCTTTTAGCGCCATCAATCCACCAGCATAACTTTTCCGGCCATTGGCAACACTTAACAGTCGTCCTAATAATTCCTGTTGACGTTCAGGATTCTCTTCAAAGTATCGATAATAGGCTTTATAAAGTTCATTCATCCTTTGTAAAATAACCGGACTTTCCACATCACGTTTAAACGCTAATTCTCTGATTGACAAGAGCCTGTCGGTATTTCCCGGCCTTCCGACTACAAAAATTGGCTCATTTTCAGCAGCTCCTTTTTTGCTCCAGCTAAAAAAATGATCTGTTTTTATTGGTTTTCCATTTTCATAAGCCCTTAAAAAAGCAAAATCCAGTTCGTAGCGAGGATAAGTAAAGTTGTCCCAATCCCATCCTGTTGCAGCTATCTGAACATCGGGAGCCATCACCAGCCTGATGTCATTGTACCTTTTATAGGAGTATAAAGAATATTTCCCGCCATTGTACAGGGTAACAATCCTGCAGTTGAGCCCGGTAACCTTTTCATGCTTTTCAACCAATTCCTGCATGGTTTTGTTTTTCAAGTCAACTTTCTCCTGATCGGTTTTGCCTTTTTTTAAAGCATTAATAATGTCTGAGGTAACATCTTTAATTTCAATTAATTGATCCACATACAGATCAGGAAAGATCCGTTCATCTTCGAGAGATTTGGCATAATATCCATCGCGAAAAATGTTTTCGCCTTTTTTTTGTATTTGCCCTAACCTGCCTCTAATGCAATGGTGATTAGTCATTATCAACCCATCTTCAGAAACAAAGGCTGCTGAACAACCACCACCAAATTGCAGGGCAGATTTTTGAACATCATCCAGCCAGGCCTTATCAGGGCTGAAATTGTACTTTTTTTTGTATTTTTCTAGTGGGACAGCATCAAATGTCCACATGCTTCCAAAATCTTCGAATGAAAATTTCACTTTGTTTAAATCAAGTGGTTCATAAATAGTACGTTGAGCACTTAAACTGCCCATATAAATAAAACCGACTATAAGCGAAGTAATTATTTTTCTGTAAATATCCATAGGTATAATATTTTAGGTGAAATAAATTAATTTCCTTCAAAAATATAAAATACTTTAACGTACAGAAAATAAAAAAGCCCACTGAAAATCCAGCGGGCTAATAATTGTTTCTAAATAAAAAACCGTGCTAATCTTGTTTCGATTTGATTAAGGTCAGTAACATTTTAAATTGTTGATGGGCATTCACTGCATGCATAATGCTTTTAGGCATAATGATTGATTCGCCCTCCTTTACCATGAAGGATTTGTCAGCGATTATTATTTCTCCCTCGCCTTCAACAATTTGAATCAAGGCATCAAATGGCGTGGTATGTGGGCTCAGTTTTTCACCCTTATCAAAAGCGAAAAGGGTAATTCTGCCAGCCTTATCATCCATGATACTTTTACTTACAATTGAGCCAGGGCTATAAGCAACTAAGGTCTTAAAATTCAATATTTTACTATGTAGAGGTGCTGCGTATTCCATAATTATTTAGTATTTAAAGTTTTGAGTGACTAAAGTACTTATTCATTTTATTTACAAACCTGAGTTCGATTTAACAAAAATGTACAAGAAAAAATCAATTCTACCCTGACCCTAAAGGGAAAATTGATTTTTTCGACTCCCTTTAGGGTCGGGGTTATTCGAAAAAATCTGCAACTATGCTTAAATTGAACTCAGGTTACAAAGATAAAATATTATTTAAGTAATTCGTTACTTTAATAACACAAATGCAGCCCAATAATATGGCAAATATTTTCTTTTCATCTCATTTTGCGCCAGGTTAAACGCTTCCGGGATGGTGAAATTTAAATTTTTATATGTGTAAAATTGTTTCATTAATTCCACCGTTTGATAATCTGGTATTTGCCATAGGCTCATAATGATGTACTCCGCCCCCGCTATTTTGAATGAACGCTGCAATCCATAAACTCCCTCACCACCTTTTATTTCACCTAATCCGGTTTCACAGGCAGAAAGTACAACCAAATCGGTATTAATCAAATTGGTGTTGCTAACTTCATAGGCTGTCAATATCCCATCTTCAGACTCATCGGGCATTAGTTCATTATTCCAGCTTCGATTGGCTCCTGCAAAAAGTAAACCTGAACGAAAAAGTGGATTTTCTGATGAACGAAATGCATTCAGATTATTTGAGGCTGAATTTGTAGCGCTTTTAATCTCCGGATCAGGAAAGAAAAAACCATGCGTTGCAATATGAATAATATTTGGCGAAATTATAGCTCCGGAATATTGTTTAAAAGCTTCCTCTATTGCATTTTCACCTTTGTAACTATCCACATCGATTTTTTTTGCCTTAAAAAGGGCTTCAATGGCCTCAGTTTCAAGCAAAGTTCCTTTCAGATATGCCCAATTCTCTCCCCGGCTCAAGGTTTTGGTCAATTGCTTAACATGCTGATTATTAATTTCTAAAGCACTGTCTTTTTGATAAGAGTGGGTTATTTTTCTTAATGCCTCTGGTTTTAAGTCATCGTCAATGCCACCATAAAGGCTTACTTTATAGCCGGTTTTTGAAACAAATCGCTCGTGGTTCATGATATTTTTAGTACTAATCAATGTATGCAACTTATATTTATCGGAAACATAGGTGCTGTCGTTGATTGATAAAGCAGCAAACGAAATATTATGCAATAAGCCGCCCGGTGAGTAAAATACAGTTTGTACTCCATTTAACAGGGGCGCTATCGGTGACCAGATTAAACTATCCAGTTTGTTACTAATTTCATCATTTTCAGTCTTATAGCCTCCCTGTTTACGGTTTGTTTTATGATGTAAATGGGCTATATATTCTTCATCAGTATAATAATCATTTTTATCTATCAAATCTGCCAACTCACGTTCTTCAAACAGGTAAATCATTTTTGGATACTTGTAATCGGGCTTTAGAATCAGCGCACAATAAAAAATACTATCAGTGAAAAACAAATTTCGATACCCAAATCTTATAAATTCAATAGCAACCTCATCTTTATGAAGTTGTTTTTTAATATCCTTCCACCCGGTTGAATTGTTCTGCATTCTTGAATTAAATACCATTGAATTGGAAGACAGCTTTTTTTCCAATAGTTCAGCTCTTTGACTGAGCTGCTCAGCCTCCTTTTCATTTAGCTGTTTAGCGGCAGTAAAGGCTCTTGCCTGCTTTTCTTTTATGTCAATAAATTCAAGATAGTTATTTATCAGGTTCGAATCGGAAGTTTGAAAAACTGATTTTCTCAGGCTTTTTTCAGCCTGCAACATCAAACCTTTTCTGGCCAATACATTATCATAGGCAATACCCATTAATGAAGGATTCTTTTCCTTTTCATTGAAATAAAAAGAGTAATAGACATCGAAGAGAAAATCTGTTGATTTAAGAAAGGCTTCTGACTCCTGACCCGTCATGTAACTTAATGACTCATTAACCTTGTTTATCAGATTTTCGTTGGCCCTAACCAATTGTTTTTCACATTTTTTTTTCTGATTGGTTTCGAAATAATAGGCTGCCAGGTTGTTTTGTAAAATAGAATATTGATA
>JARGGF010000567.1 GCA_029210905.1 Bacteroidales bacterium
TTTTATTTACCTTTTGAAAAAGGTTGTGGTGTTCGGGCAAAGCAGCAAGAATAAGAGGCCAGCCCGTAGGCTTCGAAAAGTGTTCATAAATTGTATTGGCAACCACACGAAAAAACCTTTCCGCGTCTTTTTCGGATTCTTCCTTATAACCACCATGTCCATGATGCATGCTTGTACTTTCTCCCCCTACACCACCATAAGATGCTGTGGTTGAATGCTTTTCAGTAAGCTCATCACCAAGCGCATCTTTAATGGTTTTTGGAGTATCATCACTAAGTTCAACTTCGGTAAGGGAGCGACGGGTGCCTTCAAAAAGTCGTATATCATGAAGGGTTAAACCCAATACATGGAAATGGTCTAGTGACTGCAAATATTGCCGGAGTGGTTTGGTATGGAAACTATCGGCCACCATAGCCAGTTCTTCCACCGATTTACGCAATCCTATAACTTTAAACTTTCCTTTTGCACTAAAAACCGCCAGTCCATCTTTTGTGTTATTCCAAATATTATTGTCGTTTACAAGGGCCTCCAGAGGCTCCAGGTGTTCTTGTACTTCATTGACTGTATACTTCTGGAGCAACGATTCTTCCATTAGCCTGAGCAGATTTTTATACTTGATCGGATTTTTGAGATTTTCAGGATGTGTTCTGTCTGTTGACATATATAATGAAAGACATGGCGCCTGATCTGCTGCCAGAAGCTCCTGAATTAATTCTTTTGTAAGTAATTCCATATTATATTATTTTTTTAAAATGCTTCTTTTATTATTTTTTTTTATCAATTTTCAAATGATCCAATTGTTTCTTTATTGCATCCATCATTGGCGGAGGTCCACAGACATAAACATTTTTGGTTGAGTCGCTTATGTGAGCTTTGAGAAATCCTTCTGTGATTTGTCCGTGGGCATAATTTTCTGCTTTTTCGTCAGATAAAATGTTGATAAAATTCTTGCCTAGTAATTTTTTAAATTCCTGGTCAAGTATTATATCATCCTTCGTTTTGTTGGCGAAAATTAGTTTGTTATTGCCAATTTCATTTTTTGAATTAAGATACCTGAAAATGGAAATAAAAGGGGTGATGCCAGCCCCACCGGCAATAAATATTCCTTCTCCCTTGTAAGCAATTGCACCAAACACGTCATGCAAAATCAGTTCGTCATTTATTTTCAGTTGCAATAGTTCGTTGGTTACGCCTTTTTTCAATGGATACGTTTTAATGGTAAACTCGAGGTGATCATTTTCAGGTAAGCTTGAGAAAGTAAATGGTCTTTTTTCGTTTTTCCAATCGTTTTTGTTTATTGAAACCTCGGTGGCCTGCCCTGGAACGAAATTAAATAGCTTAGGTTTTTCAGTAATAATTTTCAGTACATCATGTGTGATTTTATCAACTGATTTTACTTTTACGTTTTGCTGTTCCATATTATTTTATTTATTCGAATAACAATCTAATTATATTTTGCAACTCGTTTAGAGATATTTCCTAGAACCATATTTCCTTAATCTTTTAAAAAATAAAATGGGATTCAAATGTAATTGCCACTTTTAATGTTTTGGAATCTGCTCTTTTGCTTTGATATTTAGGTTGAAAGTGCTAGTATTTAGAGAATTCTTTACTTTTTTAATTTTTTGATAAATTCTTCTACTTCATCCGCTCCCTCAGCATACAGCTTTTTCTCATACGGGGCAAGTTCATAGAGCAAGCGCAAAAACTCTCCGGCATGTACAAGTTCTTCATTGGCAATATCCTTAAGAACTTCTATTGCAAGTTTATTGTCGATTGACTCGGCCAGCTGCAAGTACAACTGAGTTGCTTCATACTCTGCAGCTACCATAAAACGTATTTCTCTGATTAGCTCCTCATCCGTGAGCTTTTTGTCTTTTGCTAAACCCGAAAAGGGTGATCCAAATGTTGGCATAATTATCTTTTTTTATGGCTTCTGGTCAATAATGCGATATTGTTTAAGACTATCTTATTACTGTACAAAGATCAGAATAGTAACTACGCGAAGCATTACATGATTTCAGGAAAAAGTTACATAATTCGCACATTATCTGCACCAAAACCAATGACAATCACTCTTTTTTTTGGGGGTACTCAAAAAACTAAATATTCTGACTTTCCTGCCACTTTTTTATTTCGGTTTCAGATTTATTTTTACGCTCTTGTTAGAATTACGTAATAATTATTTGCTTTTAATCAAAAAAAAACCTTTTTTTTGATTAAAAAAAGAACAAGCATTCTCTAATAATGCAGACACTAAAAAAAGATATTCGGGAAAACATTGTAAATACAGCTATTCGATTGTTTTATAAATATGGTTTTGAGAAAACATCGACAAGGCAAATTGCTGGTGAATTGAATATGAGTGTCAGCAATTTATACAAATATTTTAAAAACAAAAAATGAAAATAGCAATTATTCAATTTAGTCCTTCGGGCAACACTTCAAAAGTAACACAAATGCTTAAAAATGAGTTGGAACAACGAAATCAAGAGGTTCAACTAATAGACATTACCCGAGAAAAACAATTCTTTATTGAAAAAGCAGCACACAGATTTTTAATCGAGAAAGTTAAACAACACGACGTTTTGCTTATCGGAAGTCCAGTGTATGCGCACCATTTGCAATATCATATGCAAGATTTACTCAAAGTGCTTCCAAAACCCAATGCCATTTGGGGAAAATTTGCAATACCTTATGTCACCTATGGAGGTCAATTTGTCTACATGGGCAAAGTCGAAGGAGTTCATAAATTTATCAAAACCTTTAACAAGCAATAATACACAATTATAAAAATAATTGGTGTGGTGGCTTTTACGTAGCTTTCCTTTAGTTATCATACCCTTGGGCAATTGGCCAATAAGGTAGCCGTAAAAGTTATTAACCTGCAAAGTCTCAAAGGGCCAGTTATCGCTTCAGTTTTTTATGATAATGGAAACAATTACAAAGACATTTGACATTTAAAAATCAAAGCGGGTTTTTTATATCCAAGTGCCAGGATAAAGACCTTATTTCCTCCCTTTTTCCCATCATTTGTCTGGTTTTTGCAAATGTAAAAACAACTAAGTTGGTGTTTATTTGTAAGGGGAAAGCTGGGTTTTTTTGTAGCTGAAGTCTGTTAAAGATATATTTTGCCAGAGAGAATCCATAGACAAAGCTGGGAATAAAAAAGGCCATCATTCCTGACAGCCTCTTCTATACCTTTGGCAGTTAAAGATTAATATCTTTTATTTCCACCATATCCGCTGTTTCCTCCAGAACGGTTGTTGCCACCTGATCTGTTATTTCCACCAAAACGGCTTTTTCCGCCACCCTCAGTTTTGGGTTCGGCTTTTTTAACAACAATTGTGCTGTTGTCATACTCGCATTGGTCAAGTTCTTCAATTGCTTTTAAACCACTGTCAGCGGTTTTCATTTCTACAAAACCAAATCTTTTAGATTCGCCTGTAAATTTATCAGTAATTACTTTGGCAGAAACTACTTCACCATATTCTTCAAATAATTGTTGTAAGTCTTCCGATGTGGTTGCGGAGCTTAATTTTGCTACGAAAATGTTCATGTTTAAATAGAATGTTGATTAAATAAAATTTATAGAATTGAAGTCGGCAGCTCGACAAGAAAAGAAGTGCAGTACTAGAATTACTATTTGTGGCCGCAAAGATATCAATTAAATTGATATTTTAATGTTAAATATAATTAATGTTTAAATTATTTTAAGATAGGTACTTATGCAGTGTGAAACAGTATTATTACTTCATTGTTAGAAGCCAATTCTTAAGTATTTTATATGTTATCCCGGGCTTTCTTAATAACAAAAGGAGCATTTTGAAAAATTACTATAAATTTAAACAGTTAAATAAACAAAGAACCTTTAAAATAAAACCCATGAGGCAAAATGAAGAATTAATCCACAACTTTTATGAATTTTTTAAACGCAAAGATTATTTAGGAATGCAGAATTGTTATGCTGAAAATGCAGTGTTTTCAGACGAAGCTTTTATCGGACTGAATGCTAATGAAGTAAGGGCTATGTGGGAAATGCTGATCACACGCGGAAAGGATCTTGTACTTGATTTCAAAAACGTAAAAGCAAATGATACATCTGGCAGTGCTGAATGGGAAGCTTCTTATACATTTTCTAAAACCAAAAGAAAGGTAATAAACAAAATTTCGGCACAATTTGTTATAAAAGATGGAAAAATAGTTGCAGATGAACCAATGCATGAACCTGTTTTGTCTTGATGGCTGGTTTTAAATCACTATTTACAAAACATATTGAAATA
>JARGGF010000568.1 GCA_029210905.1 Bacteroidales bacterium
TTTTGGTACTTTATTACTTGCCTGGAGTATAAAAGTAAAAGGTCCTGGCAAATTTCTTTTCATCAGCTTATAGATGGGGGTATCCACCTGTTTGGTATATTCAGATAAACTGCTTAAATCATAACAAATAAAAGAAAACTTGGCTGTTTTAAAATCAAGCCCCTTAAGTCGTGCAACTTTCTCAACAGCTTTATGATGATGTATATCACAACCCAAGCCGTATACTGTATCTGTGGGGAAAATAATAATACCGCCATCTCTTAAAGTATCAACCACTTGCATAATATGTTTGTGGGAAGTATTGTCTTCATACATTTTTAATAACATCAACTCATCCTCCTCAGTTTTTTCCTACAAAACGCTCTCTCCTATTTTATTCAACGTAAAAATCAAAATAATTAATAATACGATTTCCTTAGTAATCCTCAGTTGTGATATCGCTTCGTGGGATATTATAGGGATTATTTCGCTTAAATTCCGACTTAAATTTTCTTTGTATTACAGGATGTTTTTCAAACTCGTCCAGGGCTTCCGGATCAAACAATTTTAATAAAATTTGATCAACCTCCTCATAACTATCTGCACCGATTTGATCCAAATCGCTATTGGTAATTCCTAATCCGTCTGTGGCAACTGCTGTAACACAGTCGAGGAGTGCTTTTTTGGGTGCAGCATCCATATTTTCGGCCAGGTATCTTGACATCTCATAAACCTCAGTTTTCCATAGGTTTTGAATCATTCCATAATCGCCAACATCGCCATGAAGTGTCCAAAATCCAAGGAGCAATTCGGTATAATTATCGGTAGATAAAACCATTCCTCGCTTTTTTGAAGCCAAATCATATAAATAGACCATACGTGTTCTGGCCTTTATATTCCCCCTTCTTATTTTTGAATTAATATCATCAGCCTCTTGATTATTTTCTTGCTCAGTAACCAAAGTAGCCAATAATTTGAACCCATCGGTAAGATCAACCTCTTTAAAATCACTTGTAAAATTTTTTCCAATTGCCTCGGCACGTTGAATTTCGTCGGGTTTGTTGGTTTCGATAGTTATACTTCGGCCAATTAACGAAATTCCAAGTTCATCACAAACCTCTTTTGCCAAAACAACAGTCAAAGCACTGTCTATCCCACCAGAAATTCCAACAACCAGGGCTTTAATGCCATTATCAACAATATATTCCTTTAATTGTTTTCTTATATTTTTAACAGCTGTTTTATAATCCTTAATCATAATAAATCAAATTGTTTTATTTAATATTATTTTCGCTAAAATGGCTTACATACTTCTGATCGCTACCACAAATATGATTTATCAACCAATTTCTCAGAAAATTCATAAGCTGAAATGTGAGTGTAGATTTACCCTGACTGAATTTTTCATTAAAGCCAACAACTCTTTTTATAAACTCCTGATGTTCAGCAATGTGAGCGTCCTTGTTTGGATAATTATATTTTTCAAAAAGTTCTTCCTCTGTTTTAAAGTGATAATCGGTATAACTGAGCAACTCATGCAGAATTTCTTCCAATTTTTGTCCAGTTGTTTGATCAACAAAAGATTCATAGAGGGTATTTAAAACATCAATTAATTTTTTATGCTGTGTATCAATTTTTTCAATTCCAACACTATAAGACTTATTCCACAATACAAAAACTCTAGGCATACCTATTTTTTTTTACTTTTATATACATTAAAAATATCAATATACTGCGAAAAGACCTTGCTCCCTTCATTATTATCCCAAGGTTCAATACTTAATACAGGAACAGAAGAATTATTGATAATATCCCTTGCGTTTGAACCCATGAACAGATCTGCCAATTTACTTTCCTGTCGTGTCATAATTACTATTAATGCTGGTTTAATTTGCTCCGCTTTTTCACATATTAATTCATAAACATCCTTTTCTGTATTTTGAATTAACTCAGCATTGCATTCAACCCCGGCATCAATAATGGCTTTTTTAGTTTGTGCCAGCTGTGTAAGCATTCTGGTTTCTTTTCCTTTACTTCCTGACTTTTCGATAGAAAACAAACGCAAAGAAGTTTTTAAAAGCTTTGCAAACTCTATTGCTGCAGTAATCTGATCTGAAATGTCCTTTTTAAGATCA
Organism: Bacteroidales bacterium; assembly: GCA_029210905.1. Taxonomy (GTDB): domain Bacteria; phylum Bacteroidota; class Bacteroidia; order Bacteroidales; family NBLH01; genus NBLH01. The sequence goes on from JARGGF010000568.1 coordinate 2,115, forward strand.
ACAGGTAATAATATTTCCCGATGTTCTTTTTTATATTTGTCAAAATTATAATCCCCTCTTATAGTAATTACAGGATAATCAGATTCCAAAATTACATGTAAGGAATTAGATCCAATAAAAGGTCTTTTGTAATTAGGAAGTTCACTTTTCCCCATAAAAATAATTGCTGGCTGAATTTTGTGAGCAAATTCCACAATTTTTTCATAAGGTGTGCCAAAGGCTATAATTGTATTAATCTTTACTTTATTGATATATGGTTTAATAATGATATCAACGCGCTCTTTTATTTCTTTATTAAGTTTTTCAATAATTTCATCTGAAGTAAATATTTTACTAAACAAACTATTATCTTCTATTACAGTTAATATTTCCAGCTCATAATCAAGCACTTCGGCAAAATGTTCTGCATATTGAAGCGCAATCACTGATTGTTCTTCCAAATCGAGAGCTACAAGAATTTTATTTTTAGTCTTCACAGAAGTATGTTTTGGTTATCATCTATTTTTTTGATACTCTTTTATTTAACCACAGTTGATTAAATCAGAGATTGCTGGTAAAAATAACAAATTATTCTAAAATATCAGTTGCACTTTACAGAATCATTAAAATATCACAAGCTGAATTGACAATATTCAAACTCTATTTCAAAGCCATAATTTGCTTTTCAGGGCAAGACAAGTTTTGCCTTTACATCAGCAATCCGAATGGTTGCAATGGCGCCTGAATTAAATTTCAGGAAATCAGTTTGGATGCCATCGCTAAAAATAATACCATTTTGTGGCATGTGCGACTCAACAACTAATTCATCTGCCTTATTTATAATCCCACTTGTTATGTTGATTTGTGAAGTTTTGCTTAAAAAGGGCTCCCTTACTACAAAAACCAGTTTATCCTCAGTTTTAGGGATTGGCTGATAAGGCATTGGTTCAATATTTCCAAAGGTGTGATGAATGCTATTTGCCATATTAAATAATGAACTTAACCACCCGGTTGAACCCGCCCCGGTTGATACAATAATACCACTTGATGAATGATTTTCAGCATGCCCCCCAAAATTAATTTCATATCTTGCAGAACTGTGAGATGCCGGTCCAATAAAAAAATCATTAAAAGCCAGGAGTTTTTGGCCATCATTTAATTCAGTTTCGGCCATGGTCACTTGTTCAAAATTGTATTTCCCTGATAAAACTGCTTCAACAGCCTGTAAAACTGAATATTGATTAAAAGGCAGAAGCACCCCGTCATACCTTTCAGGATCGGGATTTACTGCTACAATAGGTATATTATGTACATATTTAGCAGTATTTGCAACCAAACCATCCTGCCCTATCACAATTACAATATCCTTTTCAGAAAAGATATAACTGGGCAAAAAATCCTGGTTAATTACCTTAAATTTAAGAAGTTTAGAGACGTTTTTCTGTAATAAATCAAAAGATTGATAAAACCTTTTGTGCTCGTCATCATACATTTTAAATTCCTCATCAGGACTTTGTTCAACAGGCGGGGCACTTGTTTTAGATTGTTTTGCAGCTTTTTTTAAATTAAATGCCTGTTTAGATTGGGTAATATAAAATTTTGCCTGATCTTGTGTGTTAAACCGCTCAGTGAGCTGCTCCAATCGGGTTTTATTACGAACAATTATTGCATTTTCTATGTTGATCATTAGATTTTTCTGTTTCTTTCACTTATACTAATCCAAATAAATCCCGTTTTTAGATATTGATTTTAAATTTCTTGCTTTATGAAGGTCCAAATTCCATTAACTTAACAGTAAGTACATGTCTATTAAAGAAATTTTTGAAGTAATTCCTCATAAATCATTATTATTCAGCAAATTTCACTAATTCAGAATAATCAATATTTGCCATTTGCTTTTCTTTTATCCGTTCAACTAATATCCTAACATTTTTTCGGTTCGGGCTAAAAGGAAAAATTAAACTCTTTTTTGAAGGGTCAAAAATGCTATTAATAAGAATTTTGTTCTTATCAAAAAGTATAGTTATGAGTTCACCCCTGCCTGGTAATAAAAAATCTGATTTAGTTTTAGCAATAATAATGTTCATGTCCACAACATAAAAGGACCATTTTAGCTCTGTTTTTACTTTCTCAATAATTTCTTTCAAATCATCATTTGCCAAAATACGATCAATTACGTAAAATC
>JARGGF010000569.1 GCA_029210905.1 Bacteroidales bacterium
GGGTTTTGGAATCAAGGGAATTGATGCGCGTAGGCGGAACAAAACGTATCCCTATAGATATCAGATTAATATGCGCCTCGAAAGTTGATTTGAAAGAAATGGTGGAAGCTGGCAGATTTCGCCGCGATTTATTTTACAGGATAAATGTAGTTCCGGTTAATATCCCCCCTTTGCGCGAGCGAAAAAATGACATCCCACTGCTAACGGATTATTTCCTTAAAAAATTTGCTATTCAAAAAAAACTTGGCATTTCAAAAAAAGCAAATGAAGCACTTATTAATTATCACTGGCCTGGAAATGTCAGGGAATTACGAAACGTTGTTCAAAGGGCATCATTATTTGCCGATGATGAAATAACCCTCGATTTTTTGCCAATGGAAATAGCAAATGGCAGTCCACTTGAGCATATTATTCAATCGTGCAGCAATTGTTTTTACGATGGGAAACTACCTTTTAGAAAAGTGATTAATTGTTTGGAAATTAAATTGATAAATGAAGCACTGGCCCGTTCCGGAGGAAATCAGTCAGAGGCAGCAAAAAACCTCGGTTTAAGTTTATCAACACTCCGCGACAAGATTAAAAAACATCAGTTAATTGCTGAAAGTTGCGAAAATCATTGCTGACGTTCTCAATCAAATGGTGATTTATATTTTTTATTACCCGGCTTCCTTCCATAAAAAACATCGTCCATTTTAAGTGCAAAGCTGGCAAAAATGTGGGAATTTTTAATTCCTTTCCTTACAAGGTTGTGCATAAAATTGTTGGGATGCGAATAAGGGCAAACCTGCATACATTTTCCACAATCTGTACCCACTATGGTCCAGTAGGTAAAACATGCCTCATGGTTAATGGTCCATCTTGTAACACCATTCTTCTCTTTCATATTTTCAAATGAAATGGCCCTGGATGGACAATTGTCTGCACATTTTTTACATTTAGTACAGAAATCAAAAACACTATAATCTGCTTTATATGAATCAGTTAATAGAGGAATATCTGTTGTAACAACTCCAATTCGTACCCTGGGTCCCAACTCTGGCGTCATCAACAACCCCATCCTGCCAATTTCACCTAATCCTGCATCCCTTGCCACTAATGGACAAATTACTTCATAATTACCATCAAAATGAGGCCTGGCAGAATATCCTAAATTCCTTATAAAAACAGCAATTTGGGCAGCAATAGCACCTGCATTTAAATATTGTTGAGAGGATTCAAGCACTGTTTCAGCATCCGGGGCTAAATCCATCATTTTTTTATCCATTTCTACCGAAAATGCTATGGCAAAAGAATGTTTTTTCTCAATTTTAAGCGCATAACCTGCTCCCCTTCCCTTGTGGCTATATAAATGTTCATCTTTAAGCTTACATATTCCAATACTTACCACTCCAAGTTGTTTTGCCCATTTCTTAAGATAAATACTCAAATCGAGCGGCGAAGTTTCAATTATTTTTGATTTTATCTCAGAATCTTTAATATTTTGAACAAATGAATGAACCACTTCGAAATTGGCATTTGCACTGGCAAATTTTAATGGATGGTATTTTTGCGATTTTTCAGACATCAACCCGGGCTTTTCCCTGAACTTATCATCTAACAGCTTATGGTTGGGATGATTTTCATAGTATTCTTTAAACCTTTCAGTTTCTGGAACCAGTTCAGCCCTCGAAAACATAATTTCACGTTCATCAAATCTGGCAGGGTATGTTTTTGATACTTTATACTTATTTGGACTAGTTGGCAACAATAAAACAATTCCCAAAAAGCTATATATAGCTATTAAAGAATAGCTAATAACAATAGTTGTTGAGAAAAACATACCGGTTATGAAAAAAGGCAATGAAATTAGTGTCCCGATTAATAAAGTAGAAAGTGAAGCTCGTTTCTCCTTTTCGAAAATAAAAACTATCGCAAATAAAAAAAAAGTTAATGCAATTATTCCTGAAAAAGTAAATAATAATGCCTTCATTATAACAGGTTTTTCGTCTAATAGCTACACTTCATCATTAGTAATAATTTATTGATTATCAATTACTTTTTGGCTTGGTAAAAGCACCTTTTTGGTACTTCAATTTTATCTTCTGCTTTTAAAGTTTTTAATACTTTATCCACCTCTTTTTTGTCAATTCCTGATAGTTCTGCTATTTCTCCAGCTTTTAGCGCTGTTTCACTGTCAATTAATGTTTTTAGAATTATTTCATTCTTATCCATGGCAAATAATATTAAAGTTTTTATAATTTCGAACCTTCAATTGTGCAATGATACTAATTTTATAAAAATAAAACAATGATAATAGATTTAAGAAGCGATACGGTAACAAAACCAACAAAGGAAATGTTGGAAGCCATGTTTGGTGCTGAAGTTGGCGATGATATTTTTGATGAAGATCCAACAGTAATAAAACTCCAGCAGAAAGTTGCAAAAATATTAAATAAAGAAGCAGCTATCTATACTCCATCTGGCACCATGGCAAACCAAATGGCAATTAAATTACATACGCAACCCGGTGATGAAGTAATTTGTGATATCACCTCTCACATTTACAATTTTGAAGGTGGCGGAATTTCATTTAATTCAGGGGCTTCAGTAAAACTAATTTATGGTGATAATGGCAGAGTTAAGGCAAACCAGGTGTTGGAAAGTATAAATCCCCATAATATACATGCAGCCAATTCAAGTCTGGTGAGCCTTGAAAATACCTCAAATAAAGGAGGCGGTTCATGTTATGATATTGCTGATATTAAGGAAATTGCAGCAGTTTGTAAAAATAACAATCTGAAATTTCATCTTGATGGTGCCAGATTATTTAATGCTGTTGTGAAAAAAGGCTATTCTGCTTCCGAAATAGGGAATTTATTCGATTCTGTTTCTATCTGCTTATCCAAGGGATTAGGTGCTCCCATTGGCTCGGTGCTGGCAGGAACCAGCGAATTTATTACAAGGGCAAAAAGATACCGCAAATTATTTGGAGGTGCCATGCGCCAGGCTGGATATCTTGCTGCAGCAGGAATTTACGCATTGGATAACCATATTCCCAGATTAAAAGAAGATCACGAAAATGCTCAGGCACTCGTAAATATGCTCCAAAAACAGAGCTATGTAGAAGAAATATTACCTACTGAAACCAATATAGTTATCTTTAGATTGAGTAAATCAATTAAAGATGAGGACTTTATGAATCAATTAAACCAAATGAACGTAAAAGTGATTGGATTTGGCCCCCAAGTGATAAGAATGGTAACCCATTTGGATTTTAAAACCGAAATGTTAGAAGAGGTTGAAAAAGCACTGGCAAAAATTAACTAAAAAACGAGCTTAGCTAAATTATTAATATAACGCTTAATATCAAGCTTATTCCAATTCAGGAAGTCAAAAATTAGTTTGATTTGCAAAAAAAAATTAAATATTGAAAAGAATATACTAATTATCGTATACCATACGTTTTGCTAAACATAAATAATTCAAATTAAATCCAGCAAAGTAAACCAATGAACAAACACTTTTTAATGCTCTTATTTTTAGGCATTTATGGTATAATCTATGCCCAAAAATTTACAATCAGCGGATATATTTCCGATAAAAAAACCAGCGAAAAACTTATTGGCGCGAATGTTTATGATAAAGAAACAAAAGCGGGCACAATAAGTAACCCATATGGCTTTTTTAGCTTAACACTACCAAAGGGAACATACCAGATTATTTTTTCTTTTGTGGGATATGAAACCATAGTTCAAACAGTGGATCTAACAAAAGATGTAAGTTTAAACATCAATTTGGATCAAAACCTGGAACTTGAGGAAGTAAAAGTTACTGGTGAAAAAATTGAAAAAGAAGTAGAAAGCACTCAAATAAGCTCAGTAAGCCTATCTACAAAAACAATTAAAAGCATTCCGGCCTTGATGGGCGAAGTTGATATTATAAAAGCCCTGCAATTGTTACCCGGCATCCAGTCAGGAACCGAAGGTTCAAGTGGACTGTATGTACGCGGGGGTGGTCCGGATCAAAACCTGATATTACTGGATGGCATTCCTGTATACAATGTCAACCATCTTTTTGGTTTTTTCTCTGTATTTAATGCTGATGCCATTAACTCTGTACAGCTTATAAAAGGTGGATTTCCTGCACGTTATGGTGGCAGATTATCTTCCGTTATTGATATCAGAATGAAAGAAGGAAACAATGAGAAAATTCATGGAAGTGGCTCCATTGGACTCATTGCTGCCAGATTAACCTTAGAAGGCCCTATTATAAAGGATAAAATGACTTTT
>JARGGF010000056.1 GCA_029210905.1 Bacteroidales bacterium
GTTAAAATCTGCTGAAAAATTCCGTTACTCACAGCCTGATTCCTTCATTTATTTTATTGAAATTGCATGGCAGATTTCATTCAAACTAAATAGTAAAATCCATTTAATAAAATCATTGATAGCAAAAGGGGGTTATTACTTACGAAAAGGAGAAAGTCAAAAAGCACTCGAAACATATACTACGAGCAAGCAGATGGCCCAGGAATTAAACCACGAAGATTACATTAATGAATCGGACATAGGAATTTCAGCGTCATACCTTTTTCTGGCCTATTACCCTCTGGCCGAAATACATTTAATAGATGCATTGAAATACTACGAAAAAACAAAGAACGATAGGGGCATTGGTGATGCCTGTTTGAACATGACTTTTATTAAATTGGAGCAAAAAGAATATAAACAAGCATTAGTATACGCAGAGTTAGCCTATAAACATTACCAGCTTAATGATTATAAAGTAGGGATAGCCAGAGCACTGGTCAACCTTTGTGATATTAATATGAACCTGGATAATTTGCAAGATGCCCTTGAATATGGTCGTAAAGCTTTCGATTACACTAAATTATCAAATCAGCCATCACTTAATAGCCTTATTTATCAAAACATTGCAGCCATTTACACTAAGCTAAGCATGGAGGACAGCGTTCAATACTATTTTCAACGTTCAATTGATGAAGCAAAAATATGGGGCGATGCGTATGTTGTTTGCAGATCGAAATTTGGCTTAGCTGATAGATATGCCAGGCAATACAATTTCAAAAAAGCATTAAAAGTTACACTGGAATCTTTTTTCCTGGCCGAGCAGGAAAAATTTGTACAACTCAAATCGGAGGCAGCACAGCGTATTGCTGTATATTACTCGAAATCAGGCAATTTCAAAAAAGCTTTTGAATATAAAATGATAGCATCGGATATTACCGACAGTCTATTCAACGAAGAAAAATATAAAGTACAAAACGAAATAGAAGCCATTTACCAGACCCAAAAGAAGGAGGAGAAAATAAGTTCACTTTCAAAAGAAAAGGAAATAGCAGAACTGAAAAACCAGAAATCAAATTATTATATTTTTTCATTAATGGCTTTGTTGCTTATTATATCATTATCCAGCTTGCTGATTGTTCGTTACAACAAGTTAAATGCCCACAGAAAATCCATAGAACTTGAACAGCGCCTTTTGCGGAGCCAAATGAACCCTCACTTTATATTCAATGCCATTTCATGTATTCAGGAATTTATAATGGATAAAAACCCATTAGAGGCCAGTTCTTATCTTTCGAGCTTTGCTAAGCTAATGCGCTCTATATTAAATAATTCTTCGCGTGAGTTTATTTCGCTTGCCGAAGAAATTGAAACCCTTGAGCATTATTTGAAACTTCAGCACTTAAGGTTTGCGCAAAAGTTTGAATACAAAATAGTTGTAGACGATAAACTTGATGCGGAAGAACTGCTTATTCCGCCCATGCTTGCCCAGCCATTTATTGAAAATGCCATTAATCATGGAATTGCAAAAATGAAGGATAATGAAGGAAAAGTTGAGGTTGAATTTCAACTGAATGGAAATTTTCTGCTTTTATCAGTAACGGATAATGGTTTTGGATTCGATGATAAACCAAAGCAAACCGATCATGTTTCTATGGCTATCCAAATAACAAGAAACAGGATAAACAATTTTAAAAAAACGTATAAACAGGACGTAAATTTTGAAATAATGAAGCTTGCCGATGAAAATAAAGCCTTATCAGGGATTAAAGTCATTTTTATGTTACCATTGAAATACTTGCAGTAGTTCGCTCCTTAATTTTTGGATTTTATTAGTAATCGTAGATTTTCATCGCTAAATATACCTTTTTTCAATACCTTTATGCCTAAATTATTGTTCGGGATGAATAAGTGCTTTTGCATATGCTTTTTTATTGTGCTTGCTTTTTCTTTTACTTCTTGTTCCAGGAAACAGGAAACTAAAGAAGATGTTAAAAACCCTGTTATAGTAAATTCGAAGTTTGCTGAAACTATTGATTTTAATGCTGATTCAGTAATAAAAAGATCATTAGCCTATGAAACCTTAAGTAATGATACATCTAAAAAAGCATTTCCCATTAGAGCAGGAGCACCTTCAAAAAAATCTTTTTCTTTAATTACCCAAAAGGAGATACCAAAAAGAAAAGAAATATCCGGAGTTGTAAAAAACCTAATCCCGGGAAAAGACGGTGTTTTACTTCCCAAAACAATAAAAATTGAACCTGTAAAAACAACTTTCGCAGAAAATGCCCCTATAAAAACACAGCCGATGAAATATTCGGATATTATTGGCCTTAACCTTCAATATTTAAGTGAAGAACAAAATCTGGGCACTTCAGCCATATATAGTATTCTTCAGGACAATAAAGGAAATATGTGGTTTGGTACCTTTGGTGCAGGTGCCTTAAAATACGATGGGAAAACAGTATCCCGTTATTCTCCCGGGGTAAATTTTTTTGCGGAATTAGTGCAACACTTAGCTGAGGATAAGGATGGTAATATTTGGTTCGGACCCAGAACCGGAAATAGTATCGTACGGTATAATGGTAAGGAATTTCATCGTTATACATTTGAAGATAGCACAGAATTACTTTCTCTTTTTTCAGCACATACAGACAAGCACGGAAACATCTGGTTTGGAACCAATCTTGGTGCCCTTCAGTTTAATGGCCACTCATTTGTACAATTTACGTCCCAAAATGGACTGAGCGATATCATCATGGATATTTGCGAAGATAAAAACGGACGAATCTGGTTTGCAACTCTTGATGATGGAATTGTATGCTTTGATGGTAAGCAGTTTACACATTATGCAAAAGAAAACGGATTAATAAGTAATCAGGTATATGCCATTGAAATTGATAAGAACAACAGCTTATGGATAGGTACAGATAATGGGGTAATGCGATTTGATGGCAATGCATTTGAAATATTCAATACCGGGCCGGGTGCCTGCAACAAAATTATAAAAGACATAAAAGCCGATAGCCATGGTAATATATGGTTCGCTACTTTAGGTAAAGGGATATATCGTTATTCAGAGGAAGCTTTTCATTCGATTACCAAAAAAGATGGGTTATTAAGCGATTTTGTCTGGTGTTTTGAAGAAGATGATGCTGGAAGCCTTTGGATTGGTTCAGCCAATGGAGGGATAAATAAACTTGCATTTAATGGTATCAGGCACATTACATCCAAAGATGGTTTAAGTTCAGAAAGCGTTTACCCTGTTATTGAAAGAAAAAATGGCGAAATTTGGGCTGGCACATTATACAGCAGTTTGGTGAAATTTAACAATGATTTTATTGAAGAATACACTACTTCTGAAGCTTTGCCTGATAATACTATTTTCGGTATGTGCGAAGATAAAGACAATAATTTATGGTTGGGATTTGAAACTGCAGGAATTGCAAAATTTAATGGTTCAACATTCACCCATTATCTCAAAAAAAATGGACTGCCTTCCGATAATATTGAAACTCTTGCCTCAGATTATCAAGGCAATATTTGGATTGGGTCAGTAACTGAACTTACCAAATTTGATGGAAACCAATTTACCGTTTTAAAATGGAATGGTGAATCCCTACCTGCTTCCTTTGTTTTCCATGATACTAAGAACGGAATATGGTTTGGGGGTCCACTCAATGGATTATATCAAATAGTTGACAATCAATTGTATTATTATACATTTGGTTCGGGTTTTTTATATCCCGAGGTTGAATGCGCTTACCAGGACAGTTATGGAAATATGTGGTTTGGATTAACTAAAAATGGGGTATGCAGGTTTGACGGTTCAACATTTACCTACATAAGTTTAAAAGAAGGAATGACAAACAATTGTGTAAGAACGATTGTTGAAGATAAAAACAAAAACATATGGATGGGCACAGATAATGGGATTACAATTTTAAATCCCGAAGCTGACCCAAATGTGAACCCCGTAAATTATAGCTTAAAAACACTGGAAAAATCGGATGGATTGTATGGGCTGGAATTCAGATCACTAAAAATTGACCGCAAGAACAATCTTTGGGCTTCAACAGGCAAAGGGATGACTATTATTGATCTGGACGAATTTTCTTTTCAAAATTTGCCCCCGAAAATTTCCCTTCAAAATATTTTAATCAAGCAACAATTTATTGATTACAGGAGAATAATTGATACCTCCTATCTCAATTCAATTCCTTTTGGCAATTTCCTTAAAAATTCTTTCGATTCAGTTCCCGCTTTTTGCAATAATCCAATTGGATTAAAACTCTCCTATCATCTAAACCACCTTACCTTTAACCTTTCAGCCATTGATTGGCATGCCCCGTACAAAATCAAATACCAATATAGAATACTTGGCGTGGATGACGATTGGAGCGATTTAAGCGATGATGGAATTGCCGATTACCGGAATATCCCTCCAGGTAAACATACCTTTGTTGCACGTGCATTAGGTGGAGCCAATCTTTGGAGCAGGGAATTAACTTACACATTTACTATTCTTCCGCCCTGGTGGCGGACTTGGTGGGCATTTTCATTTTATGCCATTGCACTGGTTTTTATTATCCTGGTCTATCGTAAAAGGCTGATAAAACGCGAACAGCAAAAAAGTGAGTTAAAGATTAAGCAAATAGAAGTGGCAAAAATGAAGGATCTGGGCGAACATAAATCCCACTTCTTTGCCAATATTTCACATGAATTCCGGACACCGCTGAGCCTGATTCTAGGCTCTATTGACGAAATTAAAGAATCTGAAATACAATTAGATGAGTATCAAAAACCGCTTCAGGTAATGCAAAGAAACAGCGAACGGCTTTATCGTCTAGTCAACCAATTGCTTGAGCTGTCGAAACTCGATGAAGGCAAAATGAAACTAAAGTTGAGCCACGGTAATATCTCAGAATCAATCAGGTATATAAAAGCATCTTATGAAAGCATGGCGGAAAGAAAAAAGATAAAGTTCCTGTTTCAAGAGCCAGAGATTGATGAGCCGATATACTGGGATCAGGAAAAGCTCGAAATCATTGTCCATAACCTGCTTTCAAATGCTTTCAGGTTTACCCCCGAATATGGAAAAATCGTATTTCAATACGGTATCCTTCTTCCAATTGAAAGCATGGAAGATTTGAAAAAAGCAGGAAGACGGTTGTTTATCGAAATTTCCGACACCGGCCCTGGCATAGAAAAAGATAAACTTGAAAAATTATTTGTCCGCTTCGAAAAACTGGCTGACGACAAAAAATTATACCGCGAGGGAATGGGGATTGGACTGGCACTTACCAAAGAACTGGTTGATTTTCAAAAAGGACATATTGAAGTGGAGAGTGTTTTAAACAAACGGACCACTTTTAAGCTTTACCTGCCTTGCGATTTTGAAGCCTTTGATAATGCCGAAATTATTGAATATCAAAAAAGTGAAATTGTGGATAAAAATGCTGTAATTTCAGGTGAATTGCTCCCGGTTCCTGTTTCACCTGCAATTAAAACAAGAAAAGAGAAAGAAAAAGCAATTATTATTGTTGAAGATAATCTGGATATGCTCCAATTTCTGGAAAGGAAACTTGCGGAAAGCTACAATATTGAACCCGCCGGCAATGGCAAGCTTGCCTGGCAACGGATCCTTGATTTATTGCCCGATTTGGTGGTTACCGACCTGATGATGCCCGAAATTGACGGGATGGAACTTTGCAAGCTGATAAAAGAAGACCAACGTACCAGCCATATCCCTGTAATTATTTTAACTGCTAAAGCAAGCATCGAAAACCGGATTGATGGTTTTAAAACCGGTGCCGATGATTATCTCGAAAAACCCTTTAAAATAGAAGAATTGCTGGCGAGAATCGAAAACCTAATCCTGCAGCGTGAAAAACTTAAGAATAAATACGTAAAAATGATGGGTTTTGAAACTGAAACTATCCAGGTTACAGGAATGGATGAACAGTTTTTGAAAAAAGCCTTGTCGGAAGTTGAAAAAAATTTATTAAATGCTGAATGGAACGTTAATAAATTCAGTGAATCAATGAATATGAGCCACTCCCAATTATTCCGAAAGCTAAAGGTACTTACCGAAATGTCGGTTACCGATTTTATCCTGTCAATCAGACTAAAAAAAGCAGCCAGGTTACTTGAAAAAAATGCCGGAACCATAACAGAAATTGCTTCTCAGGTAGGTTTTAACGATTCCTCCTATTTTACCAAATGCTTTAAAAAAGAGTTTAAGGTATCGCCCCGGTCTTATGCACTGAAGTTTAAAAATCAATAGTATTTTGCCATCAACACTTTAGCCCTAAATAATTTGTAAAGTATTATGAATTAGTTAGTCTTGCAATATCCGTATGCTCTATAATTACCAATTTTTGCTCAAATCGTTATAGTATTAAACCACAATCATTCAGAACTTTGTAATGGAATATAGCTTATAAAGTAAATGGACTAAAATCAAAAATTCTTGCGCGGAATAATTAGTAATTTAACTCAAATTCAACAATAAATTAATAACCATTTAAATCTACTAAAATGAAAACAAAAAACTATCTAATTTCAGCCTTCCTCATTTTAGGGGCATGTATCATCTTTACAAGCAGTTGTAAAAAAGACGATCCTGTTGAAACAGAAACGGGCACTGTAACAGATGCCGATGGAAACGTATACAAAACCGTTAAAATTGGCACCCAAACCTGGATGGCCGAAAACCTCAAAACCACCAAATACCGTAATGGCGATGCAATACCTGAAGTAACCGGCATTACAGAATGGGGCGACCTTACAACAGGTGCTTATTGTAATTATGACAACAATGCTGCAAATGCTGCAACCTACGGCAGGTTATACAATTGGTATGCTGTTAACGAAAGCCGAAACCTGGCACCTACAGGTTGGCATGTTGCAACTTACGAAGATTGGGAGACATTGACCAATTATCTTGGAGGATTTGATGTTGCAGGCGGCAAATTAAAAGAAACAGGAACAGCCCATTGGGAAAGCCCAAATGAAGGAGCAACTGATGAAGTAGGATTTAAAGCACTTCCGGGGGGTGGACGCTTTTTTCCTGCCAGCCATAATTTCAATGCGATTGGTTTAGGCAGTGAATGGTGGAGCATAAATAATACTGGCGCTATCAAAGATTGGGCTTGGGATATTATGAGTTCTGGAGCATCAATAAGAGCTGATTATTTTGCTACAGCAGACACAGATGGGCTTTCTGTGAGATGTGTAAAGGATTAAATAACAATCAATTAAAAAATTAATCAAATGATGGTCTGGCAATGCACTATGTTACAGGTAATGAAAAATAATTCTTGTATATAGGTATCTATTGATTTTAATTTGAAAAATTGGTGAAGGGGCGAAAATAGATGTAATGATTCCAACTTATCTTATCATTTGCAATAATAAACAGAAAACAAATAACTTAATCTTAAAAAAATGAAAACAAAAATCTATCTATTTTCAGCCTTCCTCATTTTAGGGGCATGTATCATTTTTACAAGCAGTTGTAAAAAAGACGATCCTGTTGAAGCAGAAACGGGAACTGTTACCGATGCTGATGGCAATGTTTACAAAACAGTAAAAATTGGCACCCAAACCTGGATGGCCGAAAACCTGAAAACCACCAAATACCGCAATGGCGATGCAATACCTGAGGTAACGGAAGATGATGAATGGATGTATCTATTCACTGGCGCCTATTGCAATTGTTATAATGATGTTAATAATGTTACTTTGTATGGACGGCTCTATAATTGGTACGCAGTAACGGACAGCCGGAATATTGCTCCTGCCGGATGGCATGTTCCCTCTGAGGAAGAATGGAAAATATTAAGCGATTTTCTTGGTGGTGAAGATATTGCAGGAGGAAAACTTAAATCGACCGGAAATACTGAAGATGGCAATGGACTTTGGTTTAGTCCCAATACAGGGGCAAGTGATGAGTTTGGCTTTAAAGCATTGCCCGGATCATGTCGGGATTCAGAGCTTGGTAAATTTCTTGGTTTTCTTGGAGATGTTGGCTATTGGTGGGCATCTACATCCTATTCGAATGGACAGGCTTATTCCAGAAGAACTGTTTTTCATTCCAGTGTGTTAGAAAAAAAAATCATGTACAAACAATCCGGATTTTCTTTAAGATGTGTAAAAGATTAAATAACAATCAAATAAAAAGATAAATGAAAATAATGGTATGGTAATATACTGTGTAAATGATGGTGAAAAATAGTTCTTGTTCATGGGTATCGATTGATTTTAATGTTAAAAATTGGTGAAGTGTCGAAAATAGGTGGAGTGTTTCCTACTACTCTTATCATTTGTTATAACAAACAGAAAAAAATAACTTAATCTTAAAAATATGAAAACAAAAAACTATCTAATTTCAGCCTTACTCATATTAGGGGCATGTATCATCTTTACAAGCAGTTGTAAAAAAGACGATCCTGTTGAAGCAGAAACGGGAACTGTTACCGATGCCGATGGAAACGTATACAAAACAGTTAAAATTGGCACCCAGATATGGATGGCCGAAAACCTCAAAACCACCAAATACCATAATGGCGATGCAATACCTGAAGTAACCGGCATTACAGAATGGGGCGACCTTACAACAAGTGCTTATTGTAATTATGACAACAATGCTGCAAGTGCAACGACGTATGGCAGGCTATATAACTGGTATGCCGTTAACGACAGCCGCAATATTGCCCCGTCTGGATGGCATATTCCTACTGATGCCGATTGGGAAACCTTAAAAACTTACCTGGGTGGTTCTGATTTAGCTGGTGGAAAACTCAAAGAAGCCGGAACTGGACATTGGCAAAGTCCAAATTTGGGCGCAACAAATGAATCCGGTTTTAATGCTTTGCCTGGAGGAGTGAGAGGTCTCAATGGAATTTTCGGCTATATTGGAATCTTTAGCATATGGTGGTCAGCCAATCAATATTCTGACATCTATGCCTATTATTGGCATGTACATTACGATGATGCAGCACTATCCCATCACGATAATTAAAAGGAATATGGATATGCTGTGAGATGTGTAAAAGACTGAACATTAGGATATTAAATGTATTGATGCAAAATTCAAAATATGTCCATGATTTTTACCAAACGAAAACGATATTCATAAATCCAATGAGACCAAAATTTCATATCCCTGCTCAATTTAGTTGTACGTTGATTGTAATGATTTTGATACAGACACTTTGTTCTGCCCAAATCACATACGATTATTACCAAAACCCCAATAAAATAGGTTCCTCAAACCCCCAAGCAACAGCTTACTTTATAAAAAGCTTCGAATTCATTATGCAATGGGGAAAAGAAGATACCGACAGTGCCATTTTTTATATGCAAAAAGCAATTGAAGAAGACAGCTTATATGCCATAGCTTGGGCCACACTGGGGCATTTGCTAAGATACGAAGGCTATAAAGGCACTAGTGTTGATAGAGATTCAGTAAACCGGTTAGCAGAAAAAGCCATCAGAATCAATCCGAAATGTGGCGATGCACATACCTTGAAAGCAAGGGTTTATGCTTCGGATAATGAGTACTATAAGGCAATTGACGAATGCAAAAAAGCTGTTGAAGTTGAACCTGACCACCGCGAAACATGGTTGTGGTTGGGGGTAATGTATTCCATTATTCCTGAAAAAACAGATTCGGCTATTTATGCTTTTCACAAAAGCCTCGAAATTGACCCACTGTTTGGACAGCCACACCAGAAACTGGGCTGGATTTATATTTACGATAAGCCGGATAAGCAGAAAGCTGCCTATCATTTCAGAAAGATGATTTATTTATATGAGAATATCAAACCTCGCGACGAACGCATGCTGCTGGGCTATTATGGTCTTGGCGAAGCACTTATCATGGATAAAAAATGGGATAATGCCATCGATACGCTGAACCTATTGTTAAAAAAATGCGAAAACGCTACACTGCTCTGGCTTGATAGGCTAAAATCGATGGCTTACTCAGGTCTTATCCGCGCCCAAATGGGAAAAGCAAAATCGGATCTCGACAAATTTATTGCATTAAACCTTGCAAGACAGGATAAATATCCAAACGATATAGGGATTACCCTTAGCCTAATTGAAGAGTTTGATGGGCTCTCGTTCAGGCTATTAGAATTTGACCTGACAGATACTCTAAAGCAAGCAAGAATGCCATTATTCCAAAGAGTTTTTAATGATTCAAAAAATGAAGATGAGATTATAAAAGCCATAAACTATAAGTGTTTTTTTTATTTGGACGAAAAAAAGTACCGTGAATCTAACATGGAACTGAGAATTCTTCATGAAAAATATGCCGGAAAGAAAAACATTATTTCAGCAATTTATTATGGTATGGCCCGCAATTTCATGATGATGGATGAAGCTAAGAGTGCCCTAAAGTATTTGAAAAGATCAGTAAATCAGGGATATAATGATTTTGTGACGATGCAAGCCGAATTCAACAAATTATCAGATAATCAAGAATTTATAAAGATTGTTGAAATGGAAAAACATTAGACTTAAATCATTTATTGCTTAATAATAGATTGAATTTAATCTTTACATCTAATAAGAAATGAAAAAACTAGAACTTTTAATTTTCCTTACATTCATTCTAATAATGAATGCTTTTTGGGCCTGTAATGATAAGGCAAACAATACAATAGTGTTCAATGAAGCCACGAAAAAAGCAATCGAACAGGAAATCATAAAACTATCCGATGCTTGGGTAGCCAACAATGTAAACATGAAACCCGATTTAATCGTTGATTTTTGGGACAATTCGCCTGATTTAATCTTTGCCGAAAACGGGATGTTTTTTACCAATCGCGATTCAATTCATGAATTCTTAGAAGGGTTCTATTCCAATACCGATAAAATGGAAGTGGAATGGTTAGAGCGCAGTATCATACCATTAACTTCAGATGTCGCCAGCATGAAAGGAAAGTTCCGTTTTAAAGCCAGTTTTAAATCGGGCGAAGTATTTGAAGGGAAAAATGTGTTTACTGCCGTATTCTTGAAAAAGAATAATAAGTGGGTGCTGATAAACGGGCACGAATCTAAAATTATGGAGAAATAATAAAATAGCAGATTACAAACTAAAACCCCGGGGGTAGTATTGAGCTGTTCCCGGCAATTTTACAAAACCATTGAACTTGTTGATTTATTGCATGATATCAAAACTAATAAATAAATACATCTATGGATTATACAAAATTAAAACAAAACCTGTTGGTCTTACTTTTCATGTCGTCCTTTTCAATGGCAGCTCAAAATAATTTGGTAACAGTAGGTGGTGAGGCTACTGGCAATGGAGGAACAGTAAGTTATTCCATTGGACAGCTTGTTTATACCACACACGAAGGTACAACGTGCTCAGTAGCCCAGGGAATCCAGCAACCCTACGAAATTTCTGTTATAAGTGGAATTGAAGAAGCCCAATTGATTGGCCTTTCTATTTCGGCATTTCCAAACCCTACTGCCGGAATGCTTACTTTAAAAGTAGAACAAAATGAAGTATCCGGACTGTCTTATCAAATTTTTGACATGAAAGGAAAACTTTTAGAAAGTAAAAAGATTGTTGTCAACGAAATC